>JALONX010000081.1 GCA_025454695.1 Chloroflexaceae bacterium | reverse complement strand
CAAGTTCAAGTAACATAATGTAGCTCCAATGCTGATTTCACCGCGGAGGACGCGAAGAATTGAGAGTTGAGAGTTGAGAGTTGAGAGTTGAGAGTTGAGAGTTGAGAGTTGAGAGTTGAGAATTACACAGCACGGATTACGGATTACGGATTACGGATTACGCAGTACGCAGTACGCAGTACGCAGTACGCAGTACGTTTCACGTTGCACGCATTCTGGTTTGTGGTTCTTTCTCTGTGTCCTCTGTGCCCTCTGTGGCAAAGCATTAATCCTCCCCCGCTTCGCCCGCCATAACCACGGCGATGGGCCGCATGCGGGCCAGGGGCCGCACCAGGCCCGCATCCAGCTGAAGCTGCATCACCCGCTCAATGTCTTTGTAGGCGGCGGGGGCCTCATCGGCGCTCAGCCCTTCCACCAGAATATCGGCCTGCTGCAAGGCGCGGCGCACCTCGCCCAGGCCGATGCTGGCGCGGGCCTCGTGGCGGCTGCCCCGCCGTCCGGCCCCGTGGGAAGCGCTGTTGAGGGCCTCCGCCACGCCCTGCCCTTCCACAATGTAGGAGGGGCTGGCCATGCTGCCGGGGATAACACCCAGCACGCCAGCCTCGGCGGGGGTTGCGCCCTTGCGGTGAATCACCAGGTCGCCCACTTGCCATGCAAAGTTGTGGTGATTTTCGATCACTGCCAGCGGCGCGAGGCGGCTACGCCGGGCAAATGCCGCATGAATCACCTCGTGATTAGCCTGGGCGTAGTCGCCCGCCAGATGCATGGCCTGCCAGTACTCCTGACCGGCCTCGCTGTCCAGGCTCAGCCATTCGTAGAATTTGGGCACTTTGGCGACGCGGGCGGTTTCCTGGGCCGCCAGGCGGCTGTAGCTGTTGGCGATGGCATAGCCCACCGCCCGCGAGCCGCTGTGGGTGAGTAGCCCGCAGAAGCGTTGCCGAGGGAGCGCAGAAGCTGTTTCGCCTGCATCGTCAAGGGTTTCGCCCAGCACCAGTTCGGCGAAGTGGTTGCCGCTGCCGCTGGTGCCAAGCTGGGCCGCAGCCTTGTCGCGCAGCCCCCGTAGCTGGCTAGTGAGCTGCCAGCGTGGATCGTCCAGCACCGCGTGGTCGGCGGGGCGGGGCCGCGTACCGCCGGTGCCAAACACGGTCACGTCCTTGAGTGTTTCAAACAGAGCCGGGCGCTGCTTGTGAAACTCGTCCGGCTCGGCATCGAAGATGGTGAGGTGCATGCGGCAGGCAATATCCACCCCGACCATGGCCGGGGCCACTGCCCGGTGGGCCGCAAACACGCCACCGATGGGCAGGGCGTAGCCATGGTGGGCGTCGGGCATCAGTGCGCCTTGCACCGCCACCGGCAGCCGCAGGGCCAGTTCCAGCTGGGCCAGGGCGGCGGGGTCAATGTCGTCGCCCACGCTGCCATACACACGGTAGGGCCGGGGCGTGTCGTGCAAACGGCCGAAGCTGGGCGGCGGGCCGAATTCTGCGCTGATGGCGGCAACAATCTGCTCGACGCTCTGGCCTGCCTTTTTGAGTTGGGCCGCCCGCGCCGCCATGGCCGTAAAGCGCTTGTCACCCTTCCAGGGTTCAATAATCTTGTTCGGTTTCATACATATTCACTGCGGAGCGCACGGAGCTTTTTACCACAAAGACACAAAGGGCACAAAGTTTCAAAAACAGTCATACGTACTGCGTACTGCGTACTGCGTAATCGTAACTCGTAACTCGTAACTCGTAACTAGACTCGCCAGTAGATACCGTCTTCGCGCTGCATGAGCTTATTGGCGATAAACTCGCGGCGCAGGGTGGCCGTGTCGGGGTGGTGCCGCAAAGACACAAAGGGACAAAGTTTCAAAAACAGTCATACGTACTGCGTATTGCGTACTGCGTACTGCGTACTGCGTAATCGTCAATCGTCAATCGTTAATCGTCAATCTGCTCAATTCGCCAGTAGATACCGTCTTCGCGCTGCATGAGCTTATTGGCGATAAACTCGCGGCGCAGGGTGGCCGTGTCGGGGTGGTGCCGCTTGATAATCGCGTTCAGTTCCCGTTCAGCGTAGCGCACCCCCGGCTCGAAGCGCTCCACCAGCCATTTCAGGATGACCAGGCGCTTTTTCTGCTGGTTGGGAATTGTCGTGAGTCGCTCGCCGTCCAGAAAGCTTTGCAACACTTTGCGCTCCCAGGCATCGTTGGCGGTGTCGTTGGCCAGCGTCGTCACCCTGGCTGGGGCCAGTAGGTCACGGTTGAGCTGGTGCAGGGTCTCGCCGTTGAGGCTGTAGAGGTGGCTGGTGCCCACCGGGCGCATGCGCACCAGGCCCACCTCCTGCATTTTCGCCAGGTGATGGGAGATGGTTGGTTCTTTGAGGTTCAGCAGGTCGGCCAGTTCGGTCACGCTCCACTCGCCATCGGCCAGAATGCCGAGCAGGCGCAAGCGGCTCTCGTGGGCCATGGCCTTGAGGTAGCGCAGGGTGATCTGGAGATTGTCGCTGTCCATAGTGTCCCTCCTTCTTCGATACTCATCTAATTAGAAGTGTATCGAAGAAGCGGGTACACTGCATCGGTCTGAGGGCGGAGGTGCGGAGTGACACCCGGTTCAGCGCACCCGGTAAACCTCAATGCGGTCAGTCAGTTCATTCACAACCAGGAGTTGACTGCTGTCGGTAGACCAGACGAACGTTCTTTCCTTACTGCTGGCCTGGAACTCTTGCAGCTGCTGCCAGTCACTCACCCGCCAGACCAGCAACCTGTCCCGATTCTCTTGACTCACTTGCGCACCACTGTCATCATAACGTGTTGGCGTATACTTTATTGCTAGCTTGCTACCATCTGGCGAAAAGGCCATATCAACAAACGTCATTTTGGGGATTGGTAGCGTTTGTACCAGCGATGAGTCGCTGGTGCGGCGCACCCGTAGTGTAAAGCTAGAGTCGCCCGCGCCCCATCTGATTGGTCTATTATAATCAACCATGAGTTGCCTATCGGGCGAAAAGACCTGGAATGACCCCACTGTTGGGAGGATGAGATTATCAAGTTTAGCATGAACAGCTAGCTTATTAAGCAAAACCCCATCCGATAAACGATAGCGTTGTGAACCAGTCGTCAACACCTGTCCATCGGCTGAAAAACCAATGCCCAGTCCCATCTCTGATGGGAACGTATAAAGCAGACTGCCATCGGTCACGCGCCAAACAAAGGTTTCCCCTTCAAGACCTCGGCTGGCAAGCATGGTTCCATCGGCAGAAAAGGCCAACTCATTTGCCGATGATAGCTCCGCCACCGGCGCCCGCAACGTTTGCACAATTCGCCCATCTGCAACACTGTAGAGTAATATCGCCGTCTCTTGCTCATTCCAGATATTCCCCATAGCCAGCAATTGCCCATCGGGAGAGATCAGGGAACTACGCACCACAAAGCTTTGCTCCGGTTGTTGCAGCCCGACCACACGGACGCAGCCACTCCGGCCCGTTAGACGATCGAGCCAGCCACATGGCAACGTGCCCAGGGTGGTGGCGGCAACCAGGCTCGCCACCAGCAGCGCCGCGCCAAGAGGCCAGTGAGTCCGCAGCCGGGCCAGGGGCGCAGATGGTGTAGCCGCTAGCTCATTCGCCGGGCTGGGCAAGGTGCGCAACCGCCACGATAGCACCATCCCCACCAGCAGCGCCCAGATAAAGCCAACGCTACTGCCGAAAACCCCGCCCATGCGCAGTAGCTCTCCTCCACCAAAAGCCACCGTGAACCCAGCAGCTAGCAGACTCACCGCTAGCCAGTGCCAACGCTGCCGAACCGCAGGCAGCCAGCACAGCCCCAACGCCAGACCCAGCACAAGCCAGCTAACCAGAAGGTAGGTCATGGGGTCGGTAGTTGCTTCAAACGTCTGCAGGAGCATGACGACGGGCACCAGCAGCGCTACCGTGAGGGCTATGCCCTGCCGAAACGCTCGTGCCTGATGTTCGGGCAGCACACGCGGCAGGGCAACCCAGGGCACAAGCACAAACCCTAGTGCGACGAACAGGGCAGCAACCCCGATGCGAGCAACAGGCACAAAGCCGTTCAGCGGCGCGGCCAGCACAAAGGCGGCATTTACCACACCGCCAACAACCATCACCAAAAACAACCAGACCACCAGGTCGGGCCAGCCGAAGAAGTAGTGTTTCTGCGCCGGGGGCGAAGCGGTGTGCCGAAGTTGCATGGCAGTGTCCTTTGTGTTTTTATGCACATGGTACGATATGCTAAGTATACCACGGGGCGCAAGCGCCTTACCCAAGGAGGTGTTCCCTCGCCAGGCACAGTGTAACGCCCCTAGATAGCCACAGTCCAGGCATACTCATCTGGTTCTCAAGCGGTGTAAACTGCGTATCTACATGTGAAAGACTAACCCGTGCCCACGTTTTGCATGTGCCGCTAGCGCCAAACCCTGGATGGGGTGCCAATAACGTATCGCAACTCCGCAGAACATGTTATAATTCCCCTCGCAAAAGTGTTCGCATTTCAAGGTGGAACGACGCTACGGCCCGGCGTGTCCATAAAAACCATATGATTCCCCACGAAATTGTTATTCGTAACTTCATGTGCTACCGCGACAATGTGCCGCCGCTGCTGCTTGATGGGCTGCATGTGGCCTGCCTGACGGGCGAAAACGGCGCGGGCAAGTCTACGTTGCTGGACGCGATCACCTGGGCGCTCTGGGGCAAGGCCCGCATGAGCGACGATGAACTGATTGCCCAGGGCGAAAGCGAGATGCAGGTTGACCTGGCCTTTCAGCTCAACGGCCAGCGCTACCGAGTGACGCGAAAACGCCAGCGGGGCAAAACTGGCCCCCGTGGTGGCGTGGCCGCAGGCAAGAGCTGGCTTGACCTCCAGGTGCAGGCCGAAAGCGGCTGGAAGCCCCTCAGCGGCGGCACGCTCAGCGACACTGAGCGCCAGATTGAAGACCTGCTGCGCATGAAGTACGATACCTTCATCAACGCTTCGTTTCTGTTGCAGGGCCGGGCCGATGAGTTCACCCGCAAAACCGCCACCGAGCGCAAGCAGGTGCTGGCCGACATTCTTGACCTGCGCGAGTATGCCATGCTGGAGGAGCGGGCCAAAGGGCGGGCTAAAAAACTTGACGATGAGCTGAAAGCCCTGGAAGGGCGGATTGAAACCTTGAGCAGCCAGGCCGCCCAGGCCGAACTATTTGCCAGCTACGTTGCCGACGGTGAAACCAAAGTCGCCGCCCTGGTGGCCAATGTGGAAGAGGCCGAAGCCGCCCAACAGGCCGCCGAGGCCGATGTTCAGCGCTTGCAGGCAAAGGCCGAACAGCGCAAAGAGCTACTCAAACGGCTGGAAGCATGCCGAGCCGAGCAACAGCAGCAGGAAGCGGAACTCGTGGCGCTGCGCCAGCAGATTGCCGATGCGCAAGCCCTGGTGCAGCGCCGCGACGACATCGCCGCCGGGGTGGCTGCCCTCGCCGCCGCCCGCGCCGAGCAGGAGCGGCTGGACGGCCTGCGCCCCCGTTACGACGAGTTGCGCGAACAGTGGCGCAGCTACCAGGAGCAGATCAAGGAGGCCCAGAGCCTGCTGCGGGGCCAGCTGCAAGAGGGCCAGCGTGAGGTTGAGCGCTTCAGCCAACGGGCTGCCGATGCCGAACGCCTCGCCACCGAAATCGCCGAACTTGACGCCCGCATTGCCACCCTTGATCCGCTGCTGGCCGAGCGGGAAGTACTCGATCAACAGTGCCTCCAGCTTGAACAGCGCGAACGGCGGCTAAATGCTTTAATCGTTCGCCAGGGCGAATTACGCGCCCAGATTAAACTTCGCCAGGACTCGCTGGTGAGCGTGCGCGAGGAACAGAAACGCAGCCTGGAGCGACTCACGAAGCAGCTTGCACCGCTGGCCCAGTGGCGAGTGCAACTGGAAACGGCCCACGCCGCCCAGCGCCAACTCGCCGCAAACGAAGCCGAACTGGCCACCATGCGCCAGCAGGAGCAAGCGCAACTCGATGCCGCCAGCAGCGGCCAGGCTGAGGCAAAACAGTTGAAAGAGCAGGGCGAGCAGCTGAAGAAAAACCAGGCCCTGCTGGTTCCCGGCTCGGCCACCTGCCCGGTTTGCCGGAGCGAACTGGGCCACGCGGGCGTTGACGATGTGCGCCTGCACTACGACGAGGAGTTGCAAGGCCTGCGCGCCCGCTACGCCACATGTAAAAAGCAGGCCGATGAGGCCGAAGCCGCCCTCAAAACCACCCGCGCCGCTATCGCCAATCTCGAAGGGCAGCTGAGCGGCCAGCGCCATGCCGCCGCCCAGGTGTCCGCTCTGGAACACCAGCTAAGCCAGGCCGAGGGCTGGCAGCAGGAACGAACCGCCGCCGAACAGACCCTGGCCAGTGTTTCGGCGCAGCTAGAGAGCCAGAACTACGAAACGGAAGCGCGGACTGAGTTACACCAGCTCGATGCAGAAGCGGCGGAGGCGGGCGATGCCAAAGCCGTTATTCGTGAGTTGACCGAGGTGCGCGAGCGCATCCGCCGCATTGAGCGCCAGCTCACCGAACGGGGCAAGCTCGAAGGCAGCCGCGCCGAGCGCCACAGCGCCCGTGATTCGGCCCTGGCCGAGGCTGCCCGCCTGCCGGAGGCCGAAGCGAAAGCCCAGGCACTTCAGGCCCAACTCGACACCAACGAGTTTGCCCATCAGCTGCGCACGGCCCAGCTGGCGGTGCAAGACGAAGCGACCAGCCTGGGCTACAGCCAGGAACTCTACAACCAGGCCCGGAGCGAGGTGCAGAACCTGGCCCACTGGGAAGGCGAAGAGCGGGCGCTGCATGTGGCCGAAGCCCGCCTGGAAAGCCAGCAGAAACAACTGGCCCAGGCCAGCGAGTTGGGCCAGCGCCGGGCCGCCGAGATCGAAGGGCTGAGCCGCGACGAGGCCAACCTGGAGCGCGACCTTCAGGCACTGCCCCGTGTGCAGGCCCGGGCCGCCGAGTGTGCCCGCGCAACGGGCGAGGCTCGCCGCAGCCTGCGCGTGGCCGAAAATGACCTGGCCGAAAAACGCACCCAGCTCAAACATGCGGAGGCCGCCGCCGGGCAGCTGGCGCAGGCCCAGGGGCAGCAGCGCGACTTGCTGGCAAAGCGCGACACGTTTAAGGAACTGGCCGAGGCCTTTGGCAAAAAGGGCGTGCAGGCCATGCTCATCGAAAGCGCCATCCCGGAGATTGAGCGCGAGGCCAACCGGCTACTGGGCCGCATGACTGATAACCAGATGCACCTGACGCTGAAGACTCAGGGGGCCACCAAAAAGGGCGACACCACCGAAACCCTGGAAATCGAAATCGCCGACAACCTGGGCACCCGCGTCTACGATGCCTTCAGCGGCGGCGAAGCCATGCGGGTGAATTTCGCCCTGCGCATCGCCCTGTCGCGGCTGCTGGCCCGCCGGGCCGGGGCCAGCCTGGAAACGCTGGTGATTGACGAGGGCTTTGGCACGCTAGATGTGGTGGGCCGCGAACGCTTTGTGGAGGCCATCACCAGCGTGCAGCAAGACTTCCGCCGCATCCTCGTCATCACCCACATAGATGAGCTGAAGGATCGTTTCCCGGTGCAGATCGAAATCACCAAAACCGACCAGGGCAGCCGTTGGGAGCTGCGGTAGCACATGTCAGTCGTCTGCTGTGCGTTTTTTGGGTGTAGGCACTGGCGGTTTTGCATCGGTCTCAATCAGTTCTAAAAGATCGAGCAGACTTTCGATAGAAAAAGGCTTTTCTAACCAGCGGATGCCTTTGGCCGCCAACGACGGCGTAATCTCCCGTAGCTTATCAGTCGCTGCTGTACAAAGAATCACCGGGATCGCCCGCGTTTTGGGTTCAAGATAGAGCATGTCGAGCAGCGCCATGCCGTGTATCTCATTACCAAAAACAAGGTCACAGATCACAATATCCGGCTGCGACTCTTTGATCTGCTCGAATGCACCCTGGTGTTTGGGAAAAGCAGTTACTTCGTAGCCCTCGTCCGTCAACATCTCTACGATTAAATCAAGGAAATCAGGATAATCGTTCACCACGGTGATGCGCTTTTTTGCCGTCATACGTCCTACCTTTAGCTTCCATTGTTGCTGCGATGTGTTAGTATAGCACAGAAGCTGCATCTGACGCACGTTTGTTCATGTGTGCGTAAAGCTTGAGCTTGTGGAAGTGGCACGAAAATGGCTGAAGACAAAGATGCATAAAGTCCGTCGGGAAACGTTTTGTACCACACCGAACACAGAACAACGCTATGAAATATTTCGAATTTCCCGAAGAAGGCGACCCCACTGATGATGGACTTACCTACATCGAAACTGACAACGGGTGGGTAATTCGCCAGGTAACAGTATGCGATGGGCAATTTCTTGGCTCGAATATTGATGATCCTACATGGGGTTCTTGGTTCCTGGTTCTACAAATCGCCAATCCCTAATCCGCATGCCCCCTGCTCTTATCCTCACCCTCAAGTTCGACGCCGCTACCTTCGCCGCGCTTGATGGGCTGCGCCGCCAGCACTTCCCGCCGGAGCGCAACTTCATCCCGGCCCATGTGACGCTGTTTCATGCATTGCCGGGCGAGCAGGAAGCGGCCCTGCGCCAGACGCTGGTCGCTGAGTGCGCCGCCACCGCTCCGTTCCCGCTGCTGCTGCCGCGCCCCCATTTTATGGGCCGGGGCGTGGCCCTGGTGGTGGAATGCCCGCCCCTGCGCGAATTGCGCGGACGACTCGCTGCTGCCTGGCAGCCCACCCTTGGCCCGCAGGATCGGCAGGGCTACCGCCCCCACGTCACCATTCAGAACAAAGTGGACTCAGCGCAGGCCCGCCAGTTGTACGAACAACTCACGGCCACATGGCAGCCGCTGGAAGGCCAGGGCGAAGGGCTGTTGCTCTGGCGCTACCTCGGCGGCCCGTGGGAGCTGGTGGAGGAGTTCGCCTTCAAAACCTCCTAATGGTTCGTCAATGACGTTCTGTTGCTTTGAGCCGCAGTGTCACCCCGACCGCAGGGAGGGGTCTTCAGCGCATCACAATGTAGATTCCTCACGTCGTTCGGAATGACAGTGCGTTTCATTGTAGACAAAGCAACTTCATGGAGAGACCACTTCACGTCTATTGCATGCATATTGCAGTTCTCAAATCATCAATCCCCAATCTCCCCCCACCTGGCACACAACCTGCTGCTAAATGGAGTATGGGCAGCCCGTGGCAGCGGGACAACGGGCCGCCGTTGCAGCATCCCGTGGAGGAACACGCCGATGACGGAGCGCCAGCAGCAGGAAACCTATGAACAGTCCAGGACGATTCACGCCGGGCCAGACGAGATTTTCAGCTTTGTGAGTGAGATTCGCAACCTGCCCAAGTATTTACCGACGACCAAACATGCCGAACCCCAGGCCCAGGATCGAGTGCGCGTGCAGGGCCAGGCCCACGGCCACACCTACAACGCCGATGGCTTTCTGAAGGCCGACAAGCAGAACTATCGCATGGAGTGGGGGGCCGACGAGCGCTACTACAGCGGCTACCTGCAAATTCAGCCGCAAGGAGCTGATGCCTGCAACGTCACCGTGCAGATTAGGTTTTCACAAAAGCCCGGCTCCGGCGACACCCAGCCCTCAGATGACGACATCAACGAGGGCCTGGTGAAGGCGCTTGAGTCGATTGAGAACCACGTCACCGGCACCGGCGGCAAAGAGGAACCGCAGGCGGCGTCGTAGTATCAACGCAGCTTTGCCACAGAGACCACAGAGGACACAGAGAACCAGCTGGTTCACCTATGTCCTCTGTGTTTTTGTGTTCAATACGGACGGCCAGACCACACAACGGAGTATGCACTACGCATCATGCTTTACGCACTCGGCACGACGCGGAACTACGGACTAAAGTCCGCATTACGTTTTACACATTACGTTTTACGCATTACGTTTTACGCATTACGTTTTACACATTACGTTTTACGCATTACGTTTTACGGTTCATGCGCATCACTCCCCCTGAGCCGCCACAATCGCCTGCCAGACGCGGGTTGCCAGCAGGTTGGGGTCGGTGGAAGCCTGGTTCATGCCCAGCGCGATGGTGATGCCGCCCTCAGGGGCGTGCCACAGGGCCGAGCGAAAGCCGCCAAAGCCGCCGATGTGACCAAGCACGGTGCTAAGCTCCGGCGGGCGCTGCTGGCCGCCAGGGCCGGGCCCAATCGGCAGGACGTTGCGCATCACACCCAGGCCATACTCCAGTGCTGGCATGTTGTACTGGCCCTTGCCACTGGTGAATTGCAGCATCTGGTTCAGCGTCTCGGGCCTGAGCAGCCGCCCGCCAAACAGGGCATCGCCAAAGCGCTGCACATCCCCCACGGTGGAAACCATATTGGCAGTGCCAAACGCAAACGAGAGCGAGATATTGGTCTGGTCAACCGTGCGCGAATACCCCCGGGCCTGCTCGCCCTGCACCTCTTCCTGGGGCACAAAAAAGGTGTTGTCCAGCTCCAGCGGCTCGAAGATGCGCTGCCGCATCGCCTGGGCCATGCTGTTGCCCGTCACCTGCTCCACAATCATGCCCAGAAGGACATAGTTGGTGCTGGAATAGTCCCAGTTGCCCGGCGAACCAGGCGCGAAGCTGGCCGGAAACTGGTTGGCGTAGGCCACCAGTTCCGCCGGTTGCCATGTGCGCTGCGGTTCACGGTAGGCTTGGTTCACAACATTGCGGTCTTCCAGATAGTCGTAGATACCGCTGGTGTGCTGAAGCAGCTGGCGCACTGTCACCGCCTGGCCATTGGGAATCACGTCGGGCAGATAGGTCGCCACCGGCGCATCCAGGCTGATTGTGCCCTCTTCCACCAGTAGTAGCACCAGGGCGGCTGTAAAGACTTTACTGATGCTAGCGATGCGTACCCGTGTGTCCGTCGTCATCGCCGCGCCGGATTGGCGGTCGGCCACGCCACTTGCACCGACCCAGGGTTGCTGGCCGGGCACATGTACCGCCAGCACCGCGCCGGGGATGGAACCATCGGCGGTGGTCTCATCGAGAATCTGCTGGAGGGTTGTGGCAAGAGCCTGGTTGAAGGGAGCGGCGGCGGGAGCGGGCGTTGCTGCCGACGTGGTTGGGCTTGCTGCTGCGGTGGGGGCGCTTGTCGCTGCAGTGGTCGCTGCGGCAGTGGGTGCAGTGGTCGCTGCGGCAGTGGGTGCAGCAGTGGGGGCAAGCGTAGCGGCTGCTGGTGCAGTCGCGGCGGCAGTGGCGACAACGGGTGCGGCTGTGGTTGGCACAGCCGACTGCGGGGCGGGGGCACCACACGCCGAAACGGCCAGCGCCGCCACCACAAGTAGCGCCATTGGCCAGCGTCGCGGGAGCAAAATTTTTGACACGCGAGGACTCCTGTTTGCTATTACAGATTGCAGATTGCAGATTGAACCAGCATGGCAATGCGAAAACGTTCTCTGTAACTGGCGCAAATCATGTACAAACTGCTATTAAGAAACCGGACTTGTGAAATGAAATGCAGTCAACTGCTTTTTACTTCTGCGGCTCTGCGTCTTTGCGCCTCTGCGTTAAACATTTCGGGGCTGAGCGTGGGTACGTGGCGTAGGGCCGAGGGCAGCGGGACGACGTGGGGGCGCGTCACCGCCACTGGTGCCAGGGCCTGTAGGGCGGCCCGTGCCCGTTGGCGGGCCACCTGCCAGCCACTGGTAGTGCCAGCCTGCCGGAAGGGCAATTCCACCATGCGGTACGAAGCTTCCGTTAGCAGCAGCACCAGCGCCAGCTGAGCCAGCAGGGTTGCCCAGCCAGCACTGGCGGGGTCAACAAAGGTTTGGGCCAGCAGAAACACCGGCCAGTGCCACAGATACAGCCCATACGCACGCAGGCCGATCCAGCGCAGCGGCTCCCAGCCAAGCACGGCGCTGGTGAGGCGGGCCTGCGGGTGGCTGCTGGCGGCAATCAACACGGCGGTGAGCAGCGCCACCAGCCCAAAGCCACCCCGGTAGAGTTGGGGGTGAAACTCGTGCAGAACGACGAAGCAGGCCAGCAGCCCGCCCATCGCCAGCAGCGCCGCCCCATCAAGGACCTGGCCGAGGCGACGGCTATGGGCCATAGGCACCTGCCCCGGCAGCCAGACCAGCGCCAGCGCCGCGCCCAGCAGCAACCCCGCCGCTCTGGTGTCGGTGCCATAGTAAAGCCGCGACGGATCGGCACCAGGCTGGTAGAACCAGGCCATGGCGAACGCACTGCTGGCGGCGAGCAGCAGCGTTGCCAGCAGCACGCCCCGCCAGCGTAGCAGGGCCATGCCCAGCCCAAACAGCAGCGGCCAGACGAGGTAAAACTGCTCTTCCACTGCCAGCGACCAGAGATGTTGCAGCAGCGGCGGGCGCAGTGTGGGGTCGAAATAGGATTGCTGGTTTCCAATCAGGAACCAGTTCATCACATAGGCCAGGGCGGCCAGGCTATGAATCTGAAGTTCGGCTAGTTCCTCAGGCAGCAGCAGCGCCGCAAAGGCCAGCAGGCCCGCCAGCAGCAGCAGCAGGGCAGGTAGCAACCGCCGCGCCCGCCGTATCCAGAAGGCCAGCAGGTCAATCTTACCCCGCTGCTGCCATTCGACAAAGAGCAGCGCGGTGATGAGAAAACCGCTAATCACAAAAAAGGACTCAACGCCGAGAAAGCCACCCCGCAGCTCCAGCCCGGCATGAAAGATTATCACCGCCAGCACCGCCACCGCCCGCAGGCCATCAACTGCGGGCAAATACGGCAACCCTGGTTGCTGAGCCATTCTTCGGAAGAACAGATAGGTATTGTAGCGTTTAGTCAAGAGCAACAACAACGAATAGAACACGCTATTGCTGAGCTGGCCGCAGTAGATAAAACGTTTGACTTTGCATTGGAGG
>JALONX010000773.1 GCA_025454695.1 Chloroflexaceae bacterium | reverse complement strand
GGTGCCGGTCTCCTTTGGGCCACCGCCCGTCATAGAGGAGAGCGGCGGCTTCCGCCCCTGTGCATGCGTTGCGGCTTTGCGAGCGACTCACGATAGGCTTTGCGAGCGCCGCTCCGCCCGACGAAACTGGCGAGCAGATGGTATAGAATAGGCCTATGCCGCTAGCACTGCTTGCCACCAAACTGTATCGTCCGCAACCCCGGCCCAATGCCGTCGCTCGCCCGCACCTCCTTGCGCGGCTGAACGCGGGTCTCCACCATCGTCTCACGCTTATCGCCGCCCCGCCCGGCTTTGGCAAAACCACCCTCGCCAGCGCCTGGCTGGCCACAAGTGGCCGGCCAGCTGCCTGGCTCACGCTGGAGTATGCGGATAACGAGCCTACCCGCTTTCTCGCCTACCTGGTTGCTGCGTTGCAAACGCTTGGGCCAACCCCTGGTACCGAGGTCGCGGCGCTGCTTCAGTCGCCGCAGCCCCCACCAATTGAGGCACTGCTGCCGCTATTGCTGAATGACCTGACCACCCTGCCTCAGCCTGCGCTCCTCGTGCTTGACGACTACCATGTGCTGGATAATTCAACCATTCACCAGGCGCTGGCTTTTCTCCTCGAACATCTGCCGCCGCAGCTGCACCTTGTCATCACCAGCCGTGAGGAGCCACCGCTGCCCCTGCCGCGCTTGCGTGCCCGCAGCCAGCTCACCGAGCTGCGTGCCGCCGACCTGCGCTTTACTCCTGCCGAAGCGGCCCAATTTCTGCAGGAAGTGATGGGACTCAACCTTGCCCCGGCAGACATCGCCGCGTTGGAAGCACATACTGAAGGCTGGATTGCCGGTCTGCAGCTAGCCGCGCTTTCCATGCAGAACTGCCAGGACATTCCCGGCTTTATTCAGGCCTTTGCTGGAAACCATCGTTATATTCTGGACTACCTGATTGAAGAGGTGCTTCAGCGGCAGCCGGAAGGGGTGCGCAGCTTTCTGCTTCAGACTGCCATACTTGAGCGCTTGAGTGGCCCACTGTGCGATGCCGTTACCGGCCAGCCCAACGGCAAGGCCCGGCTAGAAGCCCTGGAACGGGGCAACTTTTTCCTTGTTCCGCTGGACGACACGCGCCACTGGTATCGCTATCACCAGCTCTTTGGTGAAGCACTGCTGGCCCAGTTGCAGGCCGAACAGCCCGAACTCATCACGACGCTGCATCAACGGGCTAGCCGCTGGTATGAGCAGCACAACTCACCGAGCAATGCCATTCGCCATGCGCTGGCGGCCCAGGAAGTTGCCCGTGCGGCGGATATGGTTGAACTGACCTTGCCCGCCATGCGTCGGAACCGGCAGGAAGCGACCTTGCTTGGCTGGCTCAAGGCCCTACCCGAGGAGCTACTGCGCACCAGGCCGGTGCTCAGCGTCGGCGCGGTGGGGGCGCTGCTCGCCGTTGGTGATCTCAACGGCGTGGAAGGATACCTGGCCTCGGCTGAAGGTTGGCTTGACATAAGCACTGGCGGGAGCGAGTCGCGAGCTACTGCGGCGGAGATGGTCGTCGTTGATGAGGCGGCCTTTCGTCAGCTGCCGGGCGCAATCAGCGTCTACCGGGCGGCCCTGGCCCTGGCGCTGGGCGATGTGGGGGCAACCGTTTCCCATGCGCGGCGGGCGCTTGATCACATCCCCGCCGACGATCAGCTGTTGCGTGGGGCGGCGGCAGGTTTGCTGGGAATGGCGTTCTGGGCAGATGGGAATCTCGAAGCGGCCCAGCAGGCCTTTTCCAACGGCCTGGCAAGTCTGCAACAGGCTCAACATCTTTCCGATGTGATCGGCCTGGCAATCGCTCTAGCGGATATTCGCATGGTGCAGGGGCGGCTCCGCGAGGCCCGGCGCAACTATGAACGGGGTGTGCAGCTTGCCACGGCCCAGCACCCGCCGCTGCTGCGCGGAACTGTAGATGTGTATGTGGGCCTGAGCGAGCTTGCGCGGGAACAAAACGACCTGCAGACCGCCATGCAGCACCTGCTCCGCGCCGAGGAACTGGGTGAGCACATGGGCCTGCCCCAGAGTGCCTACCGCTGGCGCGTAGCCATGGCCCGCCTCAAGCAAACGCACGGCGACCTGGACGGCGCACTCAGCCTGCTGGACGAGGCCGAGCGCCGCTATGTGGGCGATTTTTTCCCCAACGTGCGCTCAATTGCCGCGCTCAGAACCCGCCTGTGGCTGGCCCAGGGTCGCCTGGCTGAAGCTCTGAGTTGGGCGCGGGCGCAGGGCCTCTCCGCCGATGACAACCTCAGCTACCGGCGCGAGTTTGAATATATCACGCTGGCCAGGGTGCTGCTGGCCCGCGCCCGGGTTGACCGTAGCGGCCCGGCCTTGCGTGAGTCTATGGCGCTGTTGCAACGCCTGCTGCATGCGGCGGAAGCGGGGGAACGCACCGGCAGACTGATCGAAATTCTGCTGCTCCAGGCGCTCGCCCAGCAGCAGCAGGGCCATAGCGCGGCGGCCCTTGCTCCGCTCGCACGGGCCATCAGTCTGGCTGAGCCAGAAGGCTATGTCCGCACCTTTGTAGACGAGGGACAACCCATGGTGGCCCTGCTGCAAGCGGCTGCGAACGGAGGGATCGCCCCGAGCTACGTGCGGCAGCTGCTGGCCGCCTCTGGCGAAGCTGAGAACGTGTGGCCCCTCAATCAGGGGTTGGTCGAACCACTCTCCGAGCGCGAACAGACCGTACTGCGGCTGCTCCGCAGCGAACTGAGCGGCCCGGAGATTGCCCGTGAACTGATGGTATCGCTGAACACGCTACGCACCCACACCAGACATATCTACGACAAGCTTGGGGTCAACAGCCGCCGGGCAGCGGTGCGCCGGGCAGAAGACCTCAGGTTGCTGTAGCCCACTGGCAGCACGCTTACCAGCCCTTGCAGCTCTGCAAACGGCCTGCAAGGGCTGGTTGTGTGTCCGGGCCACACCCCAGATCACCACTCCAATCACCAGATGTGGTGATGCTATCTCACCACATCAGCCAGTATCTTGGTACACAAACGCGAAAGCGATTTTGTGGCTCGCACAAAGCCGCAAAGTGTGAGCAGAATGATGTATCTGCGCTCCTTTGTATCTTTGTGAGCGATGTTTCAGACGCTATCTGATAGAGGTCACACCTCTTCCTGAAGGAGACAAACACATGCAACGGAGTCTTATTCGCTGGGCTGGGGGCGCAGCGATAGTGGCCGGGGTCATCTTCGCAGGTATTCAGCCAATTCACCCGCCGGACGTGCTGGCATCGGTCACCACCAGCGCCTGGGCTATCATCATGCCCTTGAAGTTGATGATGTGCCTGCTGTTTCTGGTCGCCACGGTAGGCCTCTACGCCCGGCAAGTGGATGAAGTGGGCTGGCTGGGTCTGGTTGGCTTTCTGCTGTTCAGCGTCACATGGTGGCTTCAAGGAGCCTTTGTTTTTATAGAAACCCTTTTCTTGCCGGTGCTGGTGGTTCCTGCGCCAGGGGTGGTCGAGAGTTTCCTGGGCATCTTGAACGGCACCCCTGGCGAGATGAGCATCGGCAT
>JALONX010000772.1 GCA_025454695.1 Chloroflexaceae bacterium | reverse complement strand
TGTCTCGTTGGCACTGCTGAGTCCACCGGCCTCGATGATGCCTCTGCCTCCGTCGTCTACGGTGAGGCGATGCTCACCATGCATACGCCAGGGCAGAAAGCTCAGATCGTGCGCGAAGCCTATCGCATCTTGCGGCCCGGTGGGCGCTATGGCCTCCACGAACTTAGCCTCACGCCCGACAGCCTGAGCGATGCGATGAAAGATGCGGTGATGCGCGATCTTTCAACCGCCATCCACGTCGGCGCACGCCCGCTGACCTCGTCCGAATGGCGGGCGGTGCTGGAAGCAGAGGGCTTTGTGGTGCAGTTCAAGGCTGCCGCGCCCATGCACTTGCTGGAAACCAGGCGGATGATCCAGGATGAAGGATGGTGGCGGACGTTACGCATCACCTTCAACATCCTGCGCACGCCGGTGGCGCGGCAGCGAGTGCAGGCCATGCGCCAGGTCTTTCGCAAACACGAGGCGCATCTGGGGGCAATAACGCTGGTGGCCGTGAAGCCGGAGACCGCGCCAGCCGCCCACACCGCGTAAGAATGAAGACTCATCCCGACAAGATTTCTGACAAACAGGAGTAGAGCATGACCTTGCCATACACCCATATCGCCAATCTTGGCGACCACCTGGCTGTTCAGCCGGGAAGCACGATCAGCAGCACGATCTACGTTGACGAGGGCGTTAAAGTCGTTCTGTTCGGCTTTGCCGCCGGGCAGGAATTATCCGAACACACCGCTTCCATGCCCGCCCTACTCCATTTCATCGCGGGGACGGCGACCGTGACGCTTGGCCCTGATACCATTGAGGCCGTGCCAAACACCTGGGTGCGCATGGCACCGCACCTGCCGCACAGCATTGTCGCCCACACCGATGTGGTGATGCTGCTAACGTTGTTGAAGAGCGGGCGCGAGGCGGGCGATGCGACAACCAGTTGACGGCAAGATGGAAACTGCACCCTCGGCGCAGCGGGTGCGCCTCGGCTTGATTGCTCTGCCCACAGAACACGGCGGCTGGGGGCTGCTGGGTGCGCCAATTCTGCTTGGGTTGTGGGTAGCGCCCACGGTTGCGGGCGGCTGGTTGAGCCTTGCGGCACTGGGGGCGTTTCTGAGTCACCAGCCGCTCAAGCTGGCGCTGGCCGACCTGCGGCGCGGCAAGCGTTACCCACGCACCCCCTGGGCGGTTGCCTTTACGCTCTTCTATGGCTGTGCAGCGCTGCTGGGACTCATCCTGGCCACGTTGACGGCGCAGCACGCCTTCTGGCCGCCGCTGCTGCTGGCCGCGCCCCTGGCGTTCGTGCAGCTGTGGTATGACATGCGCAACAAAGGCCGCACGCTCATGCCCGAACTATGCGGCGCGTTGGCCCTGGGTTCGCTGGCAGCGGCGCTGGCGCTGGTTGCCGGGTGGTCGTGGGCCTTGGCACTGGCGCTCTGGCTGGTGCTGGCGGCGCAGGCTGGGAGTGCAATTGTCTATGTCACCACGCGGCTGCGCCTGGAACGCGGAAAACCCGCCTCGCCCATGCTCACATGGCTGGCTCACGCTGTGGCGCTGCTGCTGGTGGGCGGGCTGGTGAGTGCCGGGCTGGTGTCCTGGCTGGTGCTCGTCGCCTTTGTGGCGCTCACAGCCCGAGCGGGGTGGGGCCTCTCGCCCTACCGCCGCCCCACCCGCACCGCCATTATCGGGGTACAGGAGTTGGCCTGGAGTATGCTCACCGTGGCGTGTGTGGCCATTGGCTTCTGAAAATTAAACATGAAATCCGGTAAATCCCGCGCAGCTTGAGGGCCACGGCTAGCGCGTCTACCCGTTTTCATTTTTAGAAGCTGTCTGAAAAGGTCGTTGTTTGTAGCTCGCGCAAAGCCGCAAAGCCGCAAAGGGCTGGCCCAGACACGTCCATCTGCAAACCTTTGTGAGCTTTGCGCCCCTTCGACAGGCTCAGGGCAGGCTTTGCGAGAAGCTTTTCAGACCGTTTCTTAAAGCTCATCATCCTGGGGTTGTACGTGTATTCTTGCATCGTGCCAACCCACGTCCGTTGCGTGTGGTAGCCACGCTGCTGCACGCGCAAGCATGGTTGGCGTACTTCAAAATGTGCTAACCTGTTGCCATGCTCTGGCAACCGCCCGCCATGAGCAGCCACATGGAGTGGCCCTGTTTTTGCCTCTTAGGAAACCTTCTCACTTCCCCCTTATTCCGTGAGAATACCCGACCTATTCGGTCACGAGACTACGATTACCCGGCATAAGTGCCCGCTTCAGTTGTGCAACGACCACGCTATACGCCCACGGTGTGTTGCAGTGCCAAATCAGTTATCAATGTTACACCCAAAGTAGAGAGAACATAACAGACATCGTGCTGTGATAAAAGTCACATTCGCTAGATGTAGCTTTGAGCTATGCTGGGCGCAATTCAATTGACGACAGTAGTAATTCACAACAATTGGATGGTTGGTGTTATACCGAGAGAGTCCGCTATGGATAGTGATGCATGGCCCTTGCCAATTATTGATGTGCAACGTTGCAATGGCTGTGGCTTCTGCGAGCGGCTCTGTCCAACCAGGGCAGTTGAGGTTCACGCTGGGCATGCGGTGATCGTTCGCCCACAGGATTGTACATTCTGTGATGTTTGTGAGACGTATTGCCCGGAGGGGGCGATTGGGTGCCGTTTCCGCATCGTATTTGCCCCCGCGACGCAGCCATAACCGCAGGGGCCTGATATCAAGGATGAGACATCCTACTGGGGGCTTGCGCCACTGAGTTGGCGGCTCAATCGCTTGGCTCCCCGCCACGGAAGTACACCATCCATCGGCGACTAAGGGATTCACATGTATCAGCAGCGCCCGGTAGCGCTGCGGGCAGCTTTGCTATTCTTTCAGAAAGGGGATGTTTTGTGAAACGTTATCATCGTTATCTCTCGCTCATGATGGCGCTGGTGTTTGTAGTGACACTCAGTGCCTGCAGCTCAGCGCAGCAGAACGGGCAAGTGGTGCCGGGGGCCGAGGAAGCCGCGCTCAAAACCTATGTTCCCGGCGGACAACTCGACGAATACTACATGTTCTCTTCGGGCGGCCATTCGGGGCAGGTCTTTGTCTACGGCATTCCGTCCATGCGCCGCATCCGCACCCTCAACGCCTTCACCAGCGACCCGGCCACTGGCTATGGCTATAGCGCCGAGAGCCGCGAAATGATGCAGGGACTGACCTGGGGCGATACCCACCACCCGGCCCTCAGTGAAACGAATGGTGAGTATGATGGCCGCTGGTTGTTCATCAACGACAACGCAAATTCCCGCATCGCTCGCTTCAACTTGCAGACCTTCCAGGTCGAACAGATCGTTGGCCCGGTGCCGAACCTGGCTGGTCTGCACGGCGGGCCGTTTGTCACGCCGAACAGCGAATATGTCTTCGGGGCGACGCGCTTCCCGCTGCCGTTGCCCAGGGGCAGCTATGCGCCGCTGGAAGAGTTTAAGGAGAAGTTCTTTGGGCCGGTGGCCGGTTTTAAGGTCAACCAGGAGAGTGGTGAGATGACGCTTGCCTGGCAGATTCTGCTGCCG
>JALONX010000080.1 GCA_025454695.1 Chloroflexaceae bacterium | reverse complement strand
AAACAGATGGGCTGCTTCGTAGACCGAACGCTCCAACCCACTGCTCTGGGCCTCCCGCTCCATCAGGGTAATATCGCGCACAGCCCGCGCCGCTGTAAAGCGTTCACCATCGTATTCGGCCCGAATAAGTCCATTTTTGTCAACCAACGTCACCCGCTGGTCGTGGGCAAAGCTGCCACCAAAGCCCGGTTGTTGTTCATAAAAGACACGGAAACCGCCGCCGATGAGCGTCTTTAACTCGGTAGCCTCGCCAGTGAGCACACGCCATGCAACCCCATCAGCCCCCAGGCTGGCCGCATACTGGTTCAACACCGCAGGCGTGTCGTAGGCCGGGTCAAAGCTCACTGTAAGCAGCTGCACCTGGCTCCCCAGCAACCCGCTGGCCTGAAGCTGGTCGCGCAAGGCTTGCAGTTCGGCCACCTGGGCCACACAGGGCTGACCGCAACGGCTGTAGCTAAAGTGCAGCAGCACCACTTTCTCGCGAAGATCGCCGTCCAATACCCACTGACCCGCCTGATCACGCAGGCTAAAAGCGGGCACCGGGCGCATGCGGGGCACCACCGTTACGGGGCGGGCCAGCGCAAACCAGAGCAGCAGCGCCAGCACTGCCGCCAGCAGCAGCCCACTCACCAGCAGCACCAGGCGCAAACGTGGCCCGGCCCATGGCAACCGCCGCCCGGCATTAATGGGGAAGGATGTTGTGTGCGTTGAATGCTGCTGAGCGGGTGGTGTTTTAAGCACCGGCGACATGGCAATTCTTTGTGTTGCTTTGCACGAATATGCTTTGAGTATAAATGGATTTGAATATAGTAAATATAACAGGCTCGCAACGAACAATTGTGATTTTTTAACCAGAGGGATATGCAGGGTGCGGCTACGTGAATTAAGAGGAAATGAGCACACAGCACATGCTATAATAATGAGCATCTGTGGTTTTAGCTGGTTAAGTTTGGAGCAGCCGAGATACGATGCCTTTTTCGGTGGAATTCTCTCCCGACACGGAACAACATCTACGAGTTTTGACAGCTCGCCAGCGTACAATCGTATTCGACACAGTTGATCGTCAACTAGCTCACCAGCCGTTAGTTGAAACTCGTAATCGCAAACCGATGCGCCCAAATCCTCTTGCGACCTGGGAATTGAGGATAGGAAATTTGCGAGTTTACTATGATGTTGAGGAAACACCAGACGCGAAAATGTTGATTCGAGCCGTTGAGATGAAGTATCGCAACCGAGGTATGATTGGCAATGAGGAGATTGAGTTATGACAACAAGGACTATTGAACTAGCAGAAGCAACACAATCATTAGCTGAATATGCCACGCACATTGCTGATGGCACGATTATCTTCACCAGTAACGGGCAGCCGATTGCGGCAGTAGTTCCCCTGCCAAACACCGACACTGAGACGGCGACTCTAAGCCAGAACCCTCAGTTCCTTGCTATCATCGAGCGTTCCCGTGCCCGGCACACCCGTGAGGGCGGCATATCAGCTGCCGACATGCGGCAGCGGTTTGCAAAATAAAAAAGAGGTTCGGGGCTTAGCGCCACCGAACCTCACACGCACCAGCAAGCCAAAATCTAGAATCTAAAACCCAAAATCTATTACCCACCCATCCGCGGGCTATTCCACGGCACATCGTCTACACCTGCACGGGCATTGGCAGCGCGGGCTAGCACAAACAGCATGTCCGAGAGGCGGTTCAGATAGACGCTAACCTGCTCGTTGATCGGTTCCTCGCGGCCCAGGGTTACCGTCCAGCGTTCGGCGCGGCGGCACACAGTGCGGGCCAGGTGCAGGTGGGCCGCCGCAGGCGTGCCACCCGGCAGGATGAACTGGCGCAGCGGCTCAAGTTCTCGCTCCAGGGCGTCAATCGTCTGCTCCAGAAACGTCACCTCCTCGGCACCAACCCGTGGGATGTTCGCAGACTCACCGGGTGTGGCCAGGTCAGAGCCAACAACGAAGAGTTGGTCTTGCACCTTTGCCAGCAACCCGTCTAGCCCGCCGTCAAGGCCGCTGGCCCGCGCCACGCCAAGGGCGGCGTTGCATTCATCCACCGTGCCGTAGGCCTGCACCCGCAGCGAGTCTTTGGGCACCCGCAGGCCGCCCCAGAGGCCGGTTTCCCCTTTATCGCCAGTTTTAGTGTAAATTTTCATGGGTTTACATTTCTACTAATGTGGTTTCATCACGGCGACGGGCCGCTTCCAACAACAACTCTTCCCAACTGGCGGCCATGCGAGCCGTAGCGGGCACTTCCTCAAGCACATCTACCCGAAACTGGCCTCCCCGCCAGTTTACAAAGGCATAAATTGCTTCCGCATCTTGCTGCGTCCCACAGGTCGCTTCTACAATCATCCCTTCAGCGATGTAAATGCGGGCGCGGCAGTCATCGTGGCGGGCCACCAGCACCACCGAGCGCTGCTCCTGACAGAAGAGTTGCAGCAGGCCCGCCGGGCTTACTAAATCGAACGTCCCATATATGCTCATGCATAATTCCTTGATTGCAGATTGCAAATTACAGATTGTAGCTTGTGAATTAGCCAGAAGCCATTTGCACTATACAGTTGGCAGTTTTCTCAATGTCGTCATCGGCAAACTACCAACTATGCCTCTGCGGAAGCCATCACATCTGCTTGCGCACCTGGGCAACAACCGCATTCATGGTGGCCTTGAGTGTATCGAACACACCCGCCCCCTTTGCCGCAGCAGCCTCAAAGCAGGTGCGCCCGGTCACATCCAGCTGGTTGCGCATGTCAGAAAGCGGCAAAGCATGGGGTAGGTCGCGCTTGTTAAACTGCACAATAATCGGGAAGGTAGCCAGGTTGTGGCCCTGTTCGATCAGGTGCTGTTCCATGGTATACCAGGATTCTTGATTCTCGGCCATGCGCCCGGCCTGTGAGTCCGCTACAAAGACGATCCCATCGGTGCCCTGCAAGATCAAACGACGGCTGGCGGCATAGTAGGTCTGCCCTGGTACCGTGTAGAGCTTAAACTTCGGCTTGAGATTGTTTACTTTGCCGATTTCCAACTGTAAGAAATCAAAAAAAAGCGTGCGTTCCTGCTGCGTTTTGAGCGAAATTAATCGGCCACGCAAGTTCGGCGGCGTGCGTGCATGGATGAACTGCAAATTTGTCGTTTTGCCACTTAAGGCCGGGCCGTAGTAGACGATTTTGAGATTCAGTTCGCCCAGTCCCCAGTTAATAAACATGACACAACCCTTACCATATTGACTCAATTTGTGCAGCGAAGTTCATCTCGAAATCGTCACTTACAGCAGACGGCGGCGGTGTCATCGCAGCGGTGCCTACAATCGCCAGAATACGATCCACACTCCGTTTCAGGGCCAACCGCGCCCAGCCCAGCGGCACGTCTTTGGCCGTGGCCAGCAGCAGCAGCAGCCCTTCGCCAACCCGACCGACCAGAATGGTCATGTCTTCATGTTCCTGAATAATCAGGTTACAGGTGCGCTTGCCTCCCAGCATGCGCCCTATCTCCAGCGTGGCCATCAGGTCACCGGCGATCAAGGCCGCGATGCTCGGCGTATCCAGGTCGTTACGGGCATCCCAACTTACAATTTCCTGCCCACTCAGGTCGCCCAGCATCGTAAAACGCACATCTCCCTGCTGGCTCAACCCTTCCAGGCAGGCCCGCAACTCACCAAGTTGCTCCACCGAAAGGAGAAGCTGCGAGCGCGTCATAGAAAACCTCTCTCTCTCCAACGCTACTGACTACACGGCAAACAGAAGGCGAAGGTACTCCCTTCACCAGGAGTGCTGGTGGCCCACATGCGGCCGTTATGCTGCTCAACCACAGTTTTGGCAATGGTTAGCCCCAGGCCCCGCCCGGGCACCTTCAGTTTTTCGGCGCTACTGGCCCGGTAGAACGGGTCATATACCTGGGCTAACTCGTCTGCGGCCAGGCCGACGCCAGTGTCGGTAATGGAGAAGACCACCTGGTCGCCCTCACGGCGCAGGATGATCTGAATGTGGGCACCACCGGCACTGTATTTGATGGCGTTGTCAATCATAGCACCAACTGCCCGGCTCAAGCCCTCCTCCGAACCTGAAACCCGAGGCAAATTTGGAGCAATGTCCATCGTCACCTGCTGCCCACGGCGGCCAAACTCGGCATACTGCGTGTCTACTGCCGCCTCAATCAGCAGGTCGAGCCGCAGCGGAGCCTGATTTTCGCTAATCTGGAGCCGAATCTGGCCCAGTGCCAGCAGGTCGTTCACCAGCATGGTCATTTCGCTGTTCAGCTTCACCACCTGGCCGATCAGCCGTGACTGCTGCTCGTTCAGCTCACCCGCCGCTGGCACACTGGTGATGAGGTTGCGTAGCTCGCGCAGGGGCACCCGAATAATGTTAGAAAAGTTGGCCAGAAAGTTTTCGTTGCGCTCCTGCTCCGTCACTGGGGCCTGGCTGACGGCGCTGGCAGCAGTCATATCGCCCTCCACCTGCACCACAAAGGCCCACATGCCCTGGTCAAGACCCACAATCGAAACCTCGGCGGGGCTACCATTGGGCAGGCTAATGCTGCATGGCCCATCCACATCACCCACCAGCACTTCGGTGAGCAAAGTCGCCAGCACGGCGGCTTCGCCATCCAACAACGGCTGGCCAAGGCGGGTGGGTGGCATGCCGAACAGGCGGTAGGCGGCAGGGCTGGCAGCTGCCATGCGGCCCTGAGCATCAGCCAGCACCACCGCATCATGGAGCGAGGGCATCAGGGCAATCAGGCTTTTGTGGCTCACAATAGGGCTGGCGCTGGCGTTAGCCGCCCGGTTCGCCAGGCGCGAGCGCAAGTCTATGCCGCCGGAGCCGGGCGCAGCTGGGGCCTGGGGCATGCGCAGCGAGCCAGTGCCATTGCCCTGCGGCGTGTTTGCCAGCATGCCCGCGACGTTGCCAGCTGGTGTGTTTGCCAGCATGCTCGTGCCATTCCGCAGCGGCGGCATTGGTGGGGCAGGCGCTGCCATAGTCACCGGGGGAGGTGTTTTGCTCAGCATCACCGCCAGCAAAGCCCCAAGGCCGTTCAAGTTCGCCCGCGCCGCTTCTGATAAGGGGCGGTCGCTAGTTGCCAGCACCATGCCACTTACCTGGTCATCCTTCAACAGCGGCACCACCGTAAGACTCTGGCTACCAAGCCATGTGGCAGCTTCGCCATCCAGGCCACTGGCGGCGGCAGTTGTGGCAACCGTGGTGCGACGGGTTACCAGCGCACTTCCCAGCACTCCCATCGCCAGTGGGAAGGCCCGTGGAGTAGCAGTGTCACCACCATGGGCCAGGGTCGTCAGTTGCTGCTGGTTGCTGTCGCACTGGCCAAGCAGCAGGCGGGCAATGCCACTTTCTTGCCAGAGTTGTTTTGTTTTCGGCGACACCAGTGAGTCCGTAATGGCTGAACCCGCCAGTATCTCGCGGGCCAGCAGCAGCCACGGTTTTTCGTCGGGCATCAAGGCCGGGAGGTCTATCGAGGCCAAAGCTGGCTCGTTCAAAATCCCGGCAATGATAGAAGCCACAAAGGCCCGCTGCGACTCAGCATCACATACGGTATCGAGATTATAGGCATAATCGCCAAACTGCGACAACACCAGCGCCGCCCGATCCACAGCCTCCGGGTCAGTGAGCAGGCGCATGCGGTAGTTGCCGGGACTGCCCCACGAAAGCAGGGCAATTGCACCAAGGCTACCGGCAATCACCACAAATGGGTCGTCGCCAAAATCATTGTTCAGAGGAATAATCTGGCGAGTGCTAGCCTGGGGCTGCCCGCTGGCCAGGCTGCTCAGCCCGCCGCCCGCAAAGCAAATCGCCCGGGGATCCTGGGGCCGTAAGCGAACCAGCAAACGGCCCATGTGGCCAAGTTGTTCACTTGTCAGGCTGCAACCACCGTTGTTGAGGGTGACCCCGATCAGTCCGGGAAGGGTGAGCGTTGAAGGGGCACTTACCATACCAGGTCTCTCCTATAGCACCCGCTGGGCAGCCTGAAGCATGGCTTCGGCCTCCCGTGCGGCAAATTCGGGCAAATAGCGGTGAAAGGCGTTTGTAAGGGCGGCGTAGGTCTGGCGTATGGGCTGGTCAGACACACCCTGGTTCGCATACCAGAGTTGCATCCACGTGGTATAGCCCACCAGCGCAGCAGCATCGTTGGTCGCCAGTCCATCAGCCACATAGCCCAGATACCAGCCAACATCCATTGCGGCCTGTTCGGGCGCATGCGCCAGACCTGCCTGCAGCAACGTGTTTACCACATCACCAACAATCTGTTCCTGGGCATGGTACAAAGCCACACTACTTTCCTTGTCGTAGGCCAGAAAGCCACTGCCAGCCTCTAACACGCGCTGCAAATCGCTGGCAGGCCCTGGGGGCAGCCGACGACGACCAACCTCGGCCAGCAACCAGAGCAACTGCTGCATGTGCATGGTAGACAGGCCGCGTCGTATGTTATGGTCACGCAACCAGCGCACATGGCGACCAAGAATGTCGTTGTTGCTTGTACCAAGGGCATCAATGGCATAATCTACCAGATACCACGCATCGTAGACGGCCCGCTCGCGGCCTTCCTGGCTATAGGCGGCTTGCCAGTGCCAGCTTGCATTGTAGGTGTCGGTCACGAGGTCTTCGGCTAGCTCATTCTGCTGGGCGCAGATCTTCTGCAAATTGGCATTGGGGTAGGCCAGCGCCGCCAGGGCCGACTGAATATAGTCATACAGCACGGGATGTGACTCAGCAGGCATGTGCTGTGCCACTATGGCCCACATGTGGGCAAAAGTCTCGCGTACCTGGCCCGAAGAGCAGCGCATCTCAACCAGCGTTTTGCGCAACCAGAGAGCGTAATCATCAAGGATCATCGGCGAACGATAACGAACTGCCTTTACCAGCGTGGAAAGGTTGTGGTCGTTATCGAAGGCGATTTTCTCGCGCACAGCCTCGCCAAACCGCTCTTTCCAGAATGGGTTTTGCATCGCCTCAACGGTCAACTGCTCAACCAGCTGTAGGCGACGAGAATCGAGTTGCCGGGCAATTTCCAGGTGCTCCATAGTTCTCACCATCTAGAGAGTTACGAGTTACGAGTGTCGAATTATCAACTCCAGCGCTTCGACGTTAGCATGTAACAGCCTTTGTGCGATCCGTGGGAGAAACTGGAACATGCAAACTGCTCTCAATTCTGCCCATCGCCAATCGCTTCGCTAGCGCTGCCGCAGCTGCTCGGCCATTTGTTTCACAATCTGGCGCACGTCACCTTCCAGGAACTGGCCCCGAATGCGCCCCTTCAGGTCGGGCCGTTCGTAGAAGGCCATGCCACCAAAAATAAATAGCGGGCGCGGCGGCTCCACCCGGTTGATGATGTGACCGACTTCAACCAGGTTGTGCGCTGCCTCCACGGTAGTGGCCGAAAGGCCCAGCACCTGGGGCCGCACCTGGCGAATGGTTTCTTCGATGGTGGAGTTGGGGATGTTCTGCCCAAGGTAGATGACCCGGAAGCCACTCCAGCGCATAAAGAGCGACAGCATAATCGCGCCGAGTTCGTGCATTTCAGCCTGGGCACAGCCAATCACCGCTAGCGGCCCACTAGGATTATCAACATAGGCGTTGAGCAAGTTCAGCAGCTTGCCTTCCACATAGCGGCTACAAAAGTGTTCTGCCGCCACCGAAACCTCACCTCGGTGCCAACCCTCGCCCACAGCAATTTGTACTGGCATTAGCAGTTCGGTGCAAATAGCTTCGGTCGGGTACATGCTGCATGCTTCACTCCAGACTTGCTCGGCGGCCCGCTGATCGAAGGCAACCAGGGCACCCATCAGGCGCTTCTGCAAGCCAGCCCAGCTGCGGTCGGTTCGCATTTCGGTGGTCGCAGTGAGGTTGTTGGCCACGGGTGCAACGGGCGCACTACCAGCAGGTACGGGGGCTGCTGCACCACGCATCCAGGCGGGCAGGCCAAAGCTTCCTCCAGCGGCAGGTGCGGGCGCGGGGGCCGCAGGCGCAGGAGTGTAGGCTGCCGGGGCCGCAGGCGCAGGAGCCGGGGCGTAGGCTGGCGGAACCGCAGGCGCAACGGGCGCGGGCGTGTAGGCTGGCGGAACCGCAGGCGCGGGTGCAGCATACGGATTGGGATCATATGCTGGTACCGGCGGGGCTGTAGGCATGCCGTTTTGGTAGCCATTTGCCATTGGCGGCATACTTGACGTGCTATTTTGGTAGGCATTGGGCATGGCAGGAGCAGCGGCAGGGCCAGGCTGGTTCGCCACGTCTGCTTTGTCAGCGAGCAACAGTTCCAGCAAGGCTGCTGTGCCAATCACGGCTTCAGCTGTCGGCGACTCAGTGGGGTCGGTCTCGGCCATGCCCATCATCAGGGCACCCCAGGGCTGGCCCCGCACAAACATGGGCACCGTCACCAGCGAATGTGCGCCAGGAAAGAGTGCATTCGTGGGGTCGTTCGGTGCAAGCGGGGCCAGCACCGGCTCCACCAGAGTAAGCGCCTGGAAGGCAAGCTCTTTCGCCTCTTCCGGCGCGTGGTGCAGCGCACCGGCACTACTCAAAAATGGCTGGACACTCTGGCCATCACCGCGGAAGATCAGGCCGCCATGGGCGTGATTATGGCGCTGCAACGAGCCAAAGGCCTGGGTCAGCAGCTGCTCAACCTGGCCCTCGCGACCCGCCAGCAGTTCCCGCAGTTCAGGAAACTCATTAACTGCCGATTGCAGACCGAGCCGCTCGGCCTCAGGGTGGATGGCCAGGTTGTAAGCGACTCGTGCCCAGCAGGCCCGGTTGGCAAAGCTGTCACGGTTACCGAACTCGTTGGCGGGGCGGCGCTGGGTAAGACTCAGCAGCAAATTGGCCCGGCTCACCACGCGGGTATCGGCGGTGAGTGCGCCTTCAAACAGGTAGCGCCGCATGGAACCGCTGCTGCGGTCGGGCACCAGCTGGGCGATCAGCGCTCCCCAGAAAGCCGGGCTATCAATGATGACGAACCATTCTTGTGTAAGAGCCGAACCGGGCGGCAGGGCCACAAACTCCACGCCGGGCATGGTTGGTGGTTCCACATCGGCCTCGCCATACACCGTGATGCTGCGGCAGAAGGGGGCAAGCTGGGCGATGCGCCCCTGGTGCATGCGGAAAAGCGAAAAGCGCAATGTACCAATGGAGAGATCGGCGGCCAGCCCATTCTCCTGCACCACCAGTTCCAGTTGTCGCCCGATAATCACCAGCGCATCTGCCGGGTGGCGAAAGCGCTGATGTTCCGGTATCGCGTTCAGCAGCTTAAACAGCGATGGCCCGGACACATGGTTTGCTGTTCCAGCCATTGTTGCGGACGTTGTCATACGATCAATCTCCCTGCTATGTGCATGCCCGGCAGCACCAGACCTGGCTCACGCAAAACCACACATCATCCAAGCATGTATCAAACAACGTTTTTGCAAAGCCGCAAAGCTAGCGGCGGCACGCACCTACACGTTCGAGGCAAACCCTTTACGCCTCTACCGCTTTGGGTAAGGAAAAAGCACGAACATCAGGCCGCAATTGGCACGTACAGCGTGAAGGTGCTTCCTTCGCCAACCTGAGTCTTTACCTCAACCCGACCCTGATGCGCTTCGGCCACGGCCTGAACCAGGGCCAGGCCTAAACCAATGCCATTGCCCCGGTTCTGGCTGGTGCTGCCCTCGGCCCGGTAGAATGGTTCAAAAATATGGGGTAGATGTTCGGGGGCAATCCCGCCGCCCTGGTCGTGTACCGAGAACTGCACGCTGCCATTGTGGCGTTCGGCCCGCACCTGCACGGCGCTGCCAACGGGTGCATGGTGCAATGCGTTGTCAATCAATTCGCGCAACGCCACCTTCACATACTCGGCGTTGCACGGCACCATGGGCAAGGCAGGCGCGAATTCAAGGGTTAACGCAACCTGTAGCTCGCTGGCACGGCTATTCATTTCATCGGTCACACTCCGCACCAGGCTGTCAACCTGGGTTAACACGGTGGTTGCAGCGGGCTGTTCCTGGAGCGTTTGCAGCAGTTCCAGGCGCTGCATCTGGCCGCTCATTTCGCCCACCATGCGCTGAGCCTGTGAAACAACCCGCATCTGCACATCGTGGCGATTGGCCAGCGAGGGCATGACGTTGAGCAGCTGTTGAATGCCACCAAGATATTTTTGCAACATGGGGGCAACTGGCGGCATTTCCACCCGGCGCTGCGCGGGCAACTGGGGCACGACAGGCTGAGCCGCAACCACCGACTCACCCTGCAATGTCACAATCCAGCCCAGCGGCTGGTCGGGCCGTTTGCTGGGCACCGGGGTGGCGCTGGCATAGATGGTTGCGCCAGTCGGGCTGCGCAGCGGCAGCATCTCCAGCACTTCGCCCGCCTGCAAGGGCAGTTCGGCCAACAGGCCGTTGCCGCTCTGCGTCACCACCTGACCGGTGAGTTCTTCCGGCTGGGCTTCGAGCAAGGCCGCGCCAACCGGGTTCACCGTTACAATCGTCTGGCTAGAATCTAGCACCAGCATGGGGGTGTTGCTCTGGGCCAGGCCGTTTTGCAGCAAGGCATTGCGCTGAAGCGCGTTATCGGTGCGATCCTGGCGTTTCACCAGGCGGTTGGAAATCTGAATAAGGAAACGATTCTGGCGCTCGTAATTGCGCTGTTGAACCGGCTTAAAGTGCTGGCCGAGCACCTGTGAAAGCAGCAGGTAGGAGCGCCCCACCAGATCAGGGTCATACGTCCAGATGCCTTTGAAGCGGCGCTGGCCGGGGGCCACCTGCTGGCCATAGGTCTGTTCCTGGGTGAGCAGGGCGGTGAAAAATTCAGGTGTATCTACTACGAGAAACCATTCGCGGGCCAGGCTGTCATCAGGTGAGATGGGAATATACTCAACGCCCGGAATGGCCGGGGGCGTAATGTCGGCCACACCCCACACAAAAACACGGCGGCAAATGGCGGCCAGCTTGCGGTAGCGGTTGAGCTGACGGGCAAAAAAGGAGAAGCACTGGAAACCAGCGTAAAAGTCCACCGGCAGTTCGTTATTGATCACCACGTCTTCAATTTCGTGACTGATCACATTCATCAACGGTACGCTGTTCACGAACACGGTGTCGCGCACGTCGGGCGGAATCATGCGGTAGAGGGAAATATCCATTGGTAAGCCGCTTGCCTTAGTAGTCCAAAGATTGTGATCAAACAGGAATGCACGCCTTTTGCGGCGTGAATGCACATCTAGAAGTATACGCTGATTCTGCAAAAAGCAGCAATAGGACTTTGGGCCTTTTGAGTCGTAGTCCAAAGCTTCGCAAAACGGGTGAACCAGGGGGCACTGGCGTGCTATAATCAATTAGACAAAGGATTTGCCCTTCTGTATCAACACGCTGTCGTGTAAGACCGACTGCAATAGGCTGTGCAACGCAGAAGCGACCCACACGTTGTTGTGAACATATGACATTTGAAGCAGCTGTTCTGCCTGCAACCAGGGCGGAACCAACAGGGTGGGGGCCAGATGGTCTGGGCACCAGCGCCACCCGCAAGGCCCGCCTCCAGATTTCGCCCTCGCCGGGGCCGCACAACGCCCTCTGGTATTTTCCCCAGGTGACGGGCGGGCATCTCAGGGTAGCCCGCAACGCTGCGCTGATTCAGCTGGCCCGCTACACGCCTTCGCTGCCACTGAAGCAGGCGATCTACCGCATGTTGGGCATGCAGGTGGGCCGCCACGCCGCAGTAGGGTTGATGGTCATGTTCGACATCTTCTTCCCGCAAGATGTGACACTCGGCGAGAACTGCATTGTGGGCTACAATTCTACCGTGCTGTGCCATGAGTTTCTGCGCCACGAATGGCGGCGGGGGCCAGTGGTGATTGAGCAGGACGTGACCATCGGCGCGAACTGCACCATTTTGCCGGGTGTGGTGATTGGCGCGGGAGCCACGGTGAGCGCGATGAGCCTGGTGAACCGGGATGTGCCGCCGGGGGCGCTGGTGGGTGGCGTGCCGGTGCGCATGATCAGGCCGGGCAACTAGCGCAGAGACTCAGAGACGCAGAGGTGTTGAGTTGTGGGAGATGTGGGGGCTGTGCGTACAACCCAACAACCCATCTCAATCCTCGGTCAATCGTCAATCGTTAATCGTCAATCGTCAATCCATATGATCCGATTACTCAACTGGATTCTTAATCTCATTTTGAACAACCCGCTGATCTTCTGGGCTTGCATGGTGGCGAACCTGCTGGGTGTGGTGATCGGCGGAGTCTGGTGGTATGGGCCGATGCTGGTGGCGGCTCCGCTCTGGGCGCTGCCCTTCATCCCCGATTGCCCTGAGGCGGCGCTGCTGGCAACGATCTCCTTTTTTGACTTGCGGGCCAGCCGCCGTGCGGGACGCGACCTTTCAGCGGGCTGGCACTGGTTCAACGCCCTGGCGGCCTTTGCCTGCATCAAATATGGCCTCTGGACGCTGGTATTCTGGCTGGGCTACTGGGCGCAGGGCGGCCTGGTGGAGCCAGTGGGCATGCTGATGTTCGTCACCCACATTGGCCTGCTCGCCGAGGGGCTGCTACTGGTACCTCAGCTCGGCCCGCTGAGTCTGCCGCTGCGGGCGAGCGTGGTGGGCTGGTTCGCCCTTTCCATCTTCGTAGACTACGGCCTGCGGGCGTGGGCTATTCAACACTACGGCTTCCCTTTCCACCCGCCCACACCCGACAGCATGGTGAGCCTGATGTTTTGGATGGCGACCCTGCTCACCGTGGCGCTGGGAGCGGCGCTGCTGCTGTGGCGGGCAGCGGGCAGCGGGCGGCCCGTGGCGCTGGGGCCGGGGCGGGCGCTGCGGTAGGCTTGCTGAAGTGGCTCTCGCAAAGCCTGCCCTGAGGCTCCCCTGAGCTTGTCGAAGGGCTTGTCGAAGGGGCGCAAAGCTCGCTAAGAGTC
>JALONX010000771.1 GCA_025454695.1 Chloroflexaceae bacterium | reverse complement strand
GACGAGGTGCGGGCGATGCTTTCTCGTGACCAGGTGCTCGCCAACGCCCCTGACAGCAGCGAGGGCATGTTCCGGGTGAAGCCGGTATTTGAGGAAGAGTAGCGATTGGCGATCAGCAATTGAGGGTTAGTATTTTGAGATTGGTAGGTTTTTATTTGTGTTTCACGTGAAACACAGGCAGATGATTACTGTCATGTGTTTCACGTGAAACACAGGTAGAAGATTGCAAATTGCAGCAGTGTTATCCTTGCTTCGCGCTGTGTTCTCTGTGTTTCTGTGGCAACCATACTGCAACAAACAAACCAGCGCCAACGTACTACTAGCAGTGTCTCCAGAAAAAACTCGTCGTAAGGAGGAAACCGGCGTATGTATAACGGAAATGGCAATGGAAATTACAATGGTGGCTACAATGGCAATGGTGGCTCCGTCAATGTAGGGGGTTTTCGCATCAAGCCGCTGTATCTCTACATTGGTGTGGCTGTGATTGCGGTTGTGGCAGTCTACTTCTTGATTAATTTTGTTCAGGCAGGCCTGGTGATGCACTTCAGCCTGGCCGCTGGTGTGCTGCTGTTGCTTGCCAACCTGCGCGAATTGATTGGCCAGTCCTACAGCCAGCGCGGCAGCACAGCGATGCTCAACTGCCTCATTGGTAGTGCGCTGGTCTGTGCATGGTTGTCGCAGATTGTGGGTCTGTTGTTGTGGATTCCCGCCCTGCTGCTGTTGGGTGTCTCAGTGCCGCTGGTGCTGGGCCGGGCTTCCGTTTATAACAGCTATGTGCAGACGGCCCGCAGCGCCGTGGGTAGCGTGCGCCGGGCGGTGGGGAGGTAGAAGATTACCGATTGCTGATCAGGCGCGGCTTCGTCCGCATGGTGTATGAGAAAAAGAAGGGGTGACGCGGTGAGAACTTTCACCATGTCACCCCTTCATCATGTCAACGGGTCATTGGTTCAGGGGTAGATGCGGTAGAGCATGCGCGGAAAGGGTACCGTCTCGCGGATGTGGCGCGTGTTGGTGATCCAGGCCACTGCCCGCTCGATGCCCATGCCAAAGCCGCTGTGAGGCACCGTTCCATAGCGCCGCAGGTCGAGATACCACTGGTAATCCTCAGCGTTGAGGCCATGCTCTCGGATGCGCTGCTCCAGCAATGTTGCATCGTGGATGCGCTGCGAGCCGCCGATGATCTCGCCGTAGCCTTCAGGGGCCAGCAGGTCGGCGCAGAGGGCCACTTCGGGCCGGTTCGGGTCTGGCTCCATGTAGAAGGCCTTCACCGCCGCCGGGAAACGTTCCACAAACACTGGACGGTCGTACTGCTGCACAATCAGTGTCTCGTGGGGGGCACCAAAGTCGTCGCCCCACGTAATCGGCGCACAGCCCTCAACCTCCTGATACTTCTCATTGATCAGTTTCACCGCGTCGTCGTAGCTCAGGCGCGGGAAGGGCGGTTTCACGCGCTCCAACGGTGTGGTGTCCCGCTCCAGTACTTTGAGGTCGTCGGCCCGCCGTTCTAGCACCCGCTGCACAATCGCACTGACAAACTGCTCTTGCAGCACCATATTATCGTCGTGGGTTGCAAAGGCTACTTCTGGCTCGATCATCCAGAACTCGGTGAGGTGGCGGCGGGTTTTGCTTTTTTCGGCCCGAAAGGTTGGCCCAAAACAGTACACTTTGCCAAAGGCCATCATGCCCGCTTCGGCATAGAGTTGCCCGGTCTGGGCCAGGTAGGCCTTCCCCAGGTCAAAATAGTCGGTGGCAAACAGGTTCGAGGTGCCCTCCGCCGCCGTCGCGGTGAGAATGGGTGCGTCGAAGCGCACAAAGCCCTGCGCATTCAGCCACTCCTGCGCTGCTGCAATCACCTCGGCCCGAATACGCAATAGCGCATGCTGCCGCGACGAGCGTACCCAGAGGTGGCGGTGTTCCATCAAAAACTCGGTGCCATGCTCCTTCGGGCTGATCGGGTATTCCTGGCTGAGGTGAACCACCTCAAGCTCCTGCACATCCAGTTCAAACCCGCCGGGTGCCCGGCTGTCGGCCCGCACACCCCCGGTCACACGGCACGAACTCTCCTGCGTCAGGCTCTGGGCCGCCTGAAACGCTGCTTCACTTACATTCTTCTTAAAAACCACACATTGGATGGTGCCGCTGCCATCCCGCAGCTGAACAAAAATCAGCTTGCCCTTCTCGGTTTTGTTATACACCCAGCCAGCCAGCGTCACGCTCTGTTCAGCATAGCTGGCAATGGCTGCAATCGAAGTGGTCGGCAACTGTGACATCAGAATCTCCTACAATCCCTGCGTTTGTGGCTGTAGTATGCCACAGGTCAGAAGGCGCGGCAAATAGAACGATTATTGACAGCAGACAACATCTCACGGATAATTTACAAACCAGAACCGATAACTACTGAGGGATAATGTATGGATCCGCAACGCTGGCGTCATACTCCTGCCATTCAAGCTGCGCTACGCAGCCTGGATAACTATCATCCCATCCTGGAAACAGCGATTGCTATCCAGCAAATCCCTGCTCCAACCTTTGATGAAGGTCGCCGGGGAGCCTATGTGCAGCAGCGCATGGCCCAGCTTGGCCTGTGCGATGTCAGCACCGACGAGATCGGCAACGTCTATGGGCGGCGGCCCGGCCAGAACGGCGGCAAAGCGGTGCTGGTCTCGGCCCACCTCGACACGGTGTTTCCTCATGGCACCGATCTCTCGTTGCGCCACGAGGGCGACCGGGTGTATGGGCCAGGGTTGGGCGACAATAGCACGGGCCTGGCCGGGCTGCTGCACCTGGCCCAGGCCTGCCAGGCCCACAATCTGCCCCATGCGGGTGATGTCTGGTTTGTGGCGAATGTGGGCGAAGAGGGCCTGGGCGATTTACGGGGCATTCGCGCAACAATTGATCGTTTGCAGCCCCTGCTCGGCGCGGCCATAGCCATCGAAGGGTGTGATTTTGCCACCCTCCACCACCAGGCCATCGGCGTGCGGCGCTACAAGGTCGAAGTGCGTGCGCCGGGTGGCCACTCCTGGGGCGATTTTGGTAACCCGAGCGCCATTCATGTGCTGTCGCTGCTTGCCGCCCGCATTGCCCAGCTAGAAGTGCCCGCAACCCCTCGCACCACCTTTAACATCGGCATGATCAACGGCGGCACCTCGGTCAACACCATCGCCCAGCAGGCCAGCCTGTTGCTCGACATGCGCTCGGTGGAACTGGCGTCGCTCAACCAGCTGATTGGGCAGGTGGATGCGCTCATAAACGAGGTTTCCCGCGCCCATCGCGGTGTGCGTGTCCATGTCACCACCGTGGGCGACCGCCCGGCTGGCGCTATTCCCCGCGACCATCCCCTGGTGCGGGCCGCCACTGAGTCGTTCCGTGCCGTGGGCGCACGGGTGAACTACCAGCAGGGCAGCACCGATGCCAACATTCCCCTCAGCCGTGGCCTGCCCGCCGTGTGCATTGGGCTGACCGACGGCGGCAACGCCCACCGCAGTGACGAGTTTATCCAGCCTGCCAACCTGGGCCGGGGCGTGCAGGCGCTGTTGCTGCTCACCATGGCGGCCAG
>JALONX010000079.1:5333-23406 GCA_025454695.1 Chloroflexaceae bacterium | reverse complement strand
CGAGCTGGTGATTCTTCACCGCATCGGTCACAGGCACAACGGTTGAGAGAGGAATGGTGAGCCAGGGTTGAAAGCGGGTGTTGTCCGCGTTGCGCAGGGCCAGCGCATCAAGGCTGTTGCTGCCCTGGTTCAGCAACCGCACCGCACCCCCGGCGGCCCCCAGGGCGGGCATGGTCTGGTTGAGAATGGCCTCGGCCACCTGTTCGGGCGTCAGTGCCGCCGACAGAGCCTCGGCCAGGCGTTGCAGGCGGCTCTTGCGTTCCAGTGCCCGTTTGCTGGCGTCAATGTCGGTGGAAGAACCGACCCAGCGTTCGATCACGCCCGCTGCATTGCGCATGGGCACGGTACGCACCAGAAACCAGCGGTAGATGCTATCAGCGCCACGGATGCGCAGTTCGTACTCAAATGTCTCGCCCAGGGCCACACTTTGTTGCCAGATCGCCTGCATGCCCGGTACATCATCCGGGTGGATGGCAGTGATGGCGCTTTCTGGTGTTTCGCCCAGGGCAAAGCGCCCGGTGTATTCGTACCAGCGCTGGTTGAGGTAGTCGAAGCGCGTGCCATCGGCACTGGTGATCCAGATAATCTGGGGCACCGTATCGGCGAGGGTGCGCAGCTGCTGCTGGCTGTCGCTGAGCGCTGCTTTGGCCGCTTTCTCGGCGCTCACATCCTGGCAAATGCCGGTGGCCCGCACCACCTGGCCCGACTCATCGCGGAACATGCGGCCATCCACCCGAATCCAGCGGATGGTGCCGTCAGGCAAGATGGTGCGATATTCGTTGCTAATCCGCTCACGGTTGTCGGCCAGGGCTTCGCCAAGGCTGCTGTTCATCTGCGCCCGGTCGTCGGGATGAATACGCTCAAACCAGCATTCGGGCGAAGGGCTATGGAGCTGGGGATCAAGCTCAAACAGGCGATAAAACGACTCTGACCAGCTGTGGTGGTTGGTTTGAAAATTCCAATCCCAGGCTCCTGCCGTGCTAACCTCAAGAGCCAGCTCTAACCAGGCGGTTTGCTTGCGGAGCATAGACTCAACCTCTTTCTGGCTGGTAATGTCCTGCGCGAACCCCAGCACGAACTGGGGGCGGTCATCAGCGTGGCGCTCAAACACCAGGTCGCGCGAACGCAGCCAGACATAGCGGCCATCAGCCCGGCGGAGGCGGTACTCGGTCTCAACCAGCTCACCATCTCCAGCATGCGCAAGGCGGGCCAGGGCCTTGGGAATCAAGAAAGCATCCTCGGGATGCACCAGCTTCATGAGAAAATTGGCCCCAAGCTCGTGCAGTTGCTCACTGGTGTAGCCGAGAATCGTACCTAATTCCCGGTTCGCATAGATATTGCGCTGGGCGTCCAGGTCGTAGAGGTAGATCAGGTCGGGGCTGGCCTGGGTCATATACTCGAATACGCGGTGTTCATTGAGCGACAGGGGCAGAGCGAAAGCTTCCGGCTGCAGGGGTAGCTCTTGCGCCACCACTTCGACGCCCAGCACCAGGCCGCTGCGAGCACGCACGGGGTAGTAGCTCACGCTCCAGCGGCGCTGCCCGGCCTGGGCGGGCGTGGTGCCATACACCTCCACGTTTTCCAGCGGCTGGCCCGTGTCGAGCACCTGGCGCAACAGCGGATTGAGCTTGGCGGCCAGTTCGGGCACCATCTCGCTGGTGGTACGGCCAAGGTGGGCTTCTGGAGGCAAGCCGTTGTAGGCTGCCAATACCTCGTTGATCTCCAGGTAGCGCAGCTCCCGATCCAGCACGGCTAACCCCAGTTGGTCGGTGGCCGTTCGCTCAATGCTCTGCACAAGCTGTTCGTTCAACATAGGCAGTTTCAGGAAGTATAAATTATAAATTACAAATGATGAAGTACGACCGCTACGCTGCCCTGCATGGTGGCAATGGTGCATAGCAGTGTCATCCGTACCGCAAACGTGCAGTCATACAACCGATTGCAAAATGGTACCACACTTATTCAGCGTTTGCAGCCACATTGCCAGCATTACATGTGGAATGTGAGCGTAGCCATAGCATCAGATTTGCCGCGTTGGAAAAAGCTGGAGTAAGCAATGCAACGAGGAGTGAGATGCAAGAAATGTGCCAGCCGTTGGCAGTTCGCTTCACGGTTCACGTATTTCGCAGTTCGCAGTACGCAGTTCGCAGTTCGCAGTACGCAGTTCGCAGTACGCAGTTCGCAGTTCGCAGTACGCAGTTCGCAGTTCGCAGTTCGCAGTTCGCAGTTCGCAGTTCGCAGTTCGCAGTTCGCAGCTGATCCAGATTACGCAGTTCGCAGTTCGCAGTTCGCAGTTCGCAGTTCGCAGTTCGCTTCACGTTTCACGCTTCACGTATTACGCAGTACGCAGTATGCAATACACTTCACGTTTCATTTACAACACTTTTTGCTTGACAAACCCTGCGAATTAGCATATGCTAATACCCGTTGTTACGACACCCAAAATCGTCTGCAAAAACATCTACAAGGAGGAGCCAATGGCTCATTCACAGAAGCCCCGAACAATGCTGACCCTGTTTGCCCTTGTTTGCGCCGTGGTGCTGGCTGGCTGTGCCGCACCCCAGGCTGCCAGCCCCACCGCCCCGGCGGCCCCAACTGCCCCGGCTGCTCCCGCTGCGAGCGGCCAGGTAGTGAATGTCTACTCGGCCCGCCACTACGGCACCATGGAAAGCGTGTTTCAGCGCTTCACCGCCGACACCGGCATTGAGGTGCGCTTGTCGCAAGGGTCGGTGCAGTCGCTGCTGGAGCGACTGAAGGCCGAAGGGAGCCAGACGCCCGCCGACGTGTTCTTCTCGATTGACGCAGGTGGCCTGGCGCTGGCCGCCGAAGAGGGGCTGTTGCAGCCGGTCGAATCGGCCACGCTGGTAGAGAGCATCCCCGCCAACCTGCGCGATGCCCAGAACCGCTGGTTTGGCCTGACGCAGCGGGTACGCACCATCGTCTACAATCCGGCCAAAGTCCAGCCCAGCGAGCTTTCCACCTACGAAGCCCTGGCCGACCCGCAGTGGAAAGATCGGCTCTGCATGCGCCCGGCCTCGCATGTCTACACCCAGTCGCTGGTGGCCAGCATGATCGCCAACCTTGGCCCGGAGCAGGCCGCCACGGTGGTGCAGGGCTGGGCCGCCAACAACCCCCAGTTTATTGACAGCGACACCCGCATTCTGGAAACAATTGCGGCGGGCGGCTGCGATGTGGGCATCACCAACCACTACTACCTGGGCCGCGAACTGGCCAAATCCGCCGATTTCCCGGTGAAGGTCTTCTGGGCCAACCAGAACGAGCGGGGTGTCCATGTCAACATCTCCGGCATGGGGGTGACGGCGGCGGCTCGCAACAAAGACAACGCTGTGAAGCTGATTGAGTGGATGGCGACCGAAGGCCAGGGCGGCGACGCCGAGTCGCTTCCCGGCGGCAACCACGAGTTCCCGGCCAACGCCAGCGCCACCCCCCACGAGATCATCGCGGGCTTCGGCAGCTACAAGCCCGACCCCATCGCCATCAGCGAATATGGCCGCCTCCAGGCCGACGCGGTGAAGCTGATGGAAACGGCGGGCTATCGGTAGAACTACGTACTACTACGTACTGCGGACTGCGGACTGCGTTCTGAGTTACGTAGTCCGCAGTACGTAGTCCGCAATCACCTCTCCTTCTATGACACTTCGCCGCACACTTCCCATCTGGCTGGCTCTGCCGCTGCTGGTGCCAATTGCGCTGGTGGCGGCGGCGCTGCTCACGCCAACGCCTGACATCTGGGCCCACCTGTGGGCCACCCGACTGCCTGCCATGCTGCTCAATACCGTGCTGCTGGTGGCCGGGGTGGGTGCAGGCACACTGCTGTTGGGCACAGGGCTGGCCTGGCTGGTGAGCGCCTACCAGTTTCCGGGCCGAAGCTGGTTCGCCTGGCTGCTGCTGCTGCCGCTGGCCATGCCGGGCTACGTGCTGGCCTTCATCTACATGGCCACCTTCGACTTCGCCGGGCCGGTGCAAACGGCGCTGCGGGCATGGTTCGGCGGGCCGGTCTGGTTTCCCAACATTCGCTCGCTGGGCGGGGCCATCCTGGTGCTGACGCTGGTGCTGTACCCGTATGTCTACCTGCTGGCCCGCACCGCCTTCCGCGAACAATCAGCCTCGACGCTGGATGTGGCGCGGGCCATGGGTGAAACCCGCTGGCGAGCCTTCTGGCGGCTGGTGCTGCCGCTGGCCCGCCCGGCGCTGGTGGCGGGGGCAACTCTGGCCATGCTCGAAGCGATGACCGATTTCGCCACCGTGCGGTTCTTCAACGTGCCCACCCTGAGCGAAGGCGTGTTTCGGGTGTGGGAAGGCATGATGAACCGGGAAGCAGCGACAGAACTGGCGGCGCTGCTGCTGCTGGCGGCCCTCGGCATTATGCTGCTGGAACGGGCACTGCGGGGCCAGGCCCGCTACTACCAGAACCAGCGCCCGGCCCGCCGCATGGCTCCGGTGCGTTTGCGGGGCTGGCGGGGCGGGGCGGCAACTGGCGCATGTGTGGCCGTGCTGGCAGTGGCCTTTGGCTTGCCGCTGGCGCAACTGCTGCTCTGGGCCAACCAGGAGGTGAGACGGGGCAACCCTGGTGCCCTGGACGATGTATACATGCGCTATGTGCTGACGACGGTGAGTCTGGCCATGGTGGCGGCGGGTCTGGCCATCGGCCTGGCCCTGGCCCTCTCGCAAGGCACACGCCTGAGCCGCAGCCGGGTTTCGCGGCTGGCCACGCGCCTGGCCACGCTGGGCTACGCCATGCCGGGGGCGGTTATCGCTGCCGGGGTGCTGCTCACGCTCGCCAGCGCCGACCGGGCGCTGGCCCAGGTGGCCGGGGCCACCAGCGGCACCGCCACGGGGCTGCTGCTCACCGGCTCGGTCGCCGGGCTGCTCTACGCCTATGTGGTGCGCTTTATGGCAGTGGCCTACAACAGCGTGGAAGCTAGCCTGGAAAAGGTGACACCGAGTATGGCTGAAGCGGCCCGCTGCCTCGGTTCCAGCCCGGCGCGGGTGCTGTGGCGGGTGCATTGCCCGCTGATGCGGGGCGGGCTACTGGCAGGCGGGTTGCTGGTCTTTGTGGATGTGATGAAGGAGCTACCGGCCACGCTGCTGCTGCGGCCCTTCGGCATGGATGGCAAGCGGATGGAGATCAGCGATGAGCGATGAGCGATGAGCGATGAGCGATGAGCGATGAGCGATGAGCGATGAGCGATGAGCGATGAGTGTGATTGTACAGGGCTACCAGGGCCGAGCTTCACAAGAAGCCATGCGGGGAGCGATACGTGTTGTTGGCGTCGGTAAAGCATTGCCTTTCATCGCCGCCACACTGTAGAGACGCCCCGGCGGGGCGTCTCTACAGTGCAATGCAAAGGCGTTCAATGCAGAAGCGCCAGCCACCGAATGAATTCGGCGTCTGGAAGCACAAAACACGCTTCAGCCTGTTGCACCAACGGCTATATAGAGCAATCGTCAATCCCCTCCGAAACAGCCACGTTCTCCGCGTCCCCTTCGACAAGCACAGGGCAGGCCCCGCGCCCTCCGCGGTAACAATGTCGTCCTCCGCGTCCTCCGCACTGAGTCTCACTCCGGGAAGCCCGGCGCGGCGGCGAGCCGCTGGGCCTGGCCCACATGGTTCCAGCCGTGGGCAACGGTCGCAGCGAACCATGCACTCAGGCTGATACGCACCAGAACCACGGCGGGCGACCGCACCTTGATCCGCTTCAAATCCAGCCCGTTTGCCTCCTGCACACAGGCCACCAGCCGCTGCTGTAGCTCAAGAAAACGGGGCAACACCTCAGGAATGCTGGGCTGCTGAGCCGGGCGGTAGACACCCGGAGCCTGCATGGAGGTCATTCCATCCGGTTGCAGCGACTTGATGAACAGCCGTTCAAAGGCCCCGTGGCGCACTGGCCCATCACCCGTGCTGAGCCAACTCCTGGCCCGCCCCTGGGCAATGCCCGCCGCAAAGCGGGGCACCAGCAACCCATGCACCACATTCAGATGATCCACACACTGGGCGAGCGACCACTCCTTCGGCGCAGGCGACCAGTTCCACTGCTCATCCGTCAGCCCCGCCGTCAGCCCCCGCACCTCGTGGGTGATGGCATTAAACTGGTCGAAATAGTTCTGCAACTCGGCGCTCAACTCCCGCGGGCGTAACGCTTCTACCATGTGAACCTCCTCTTCTGATTGCAGATTGGCTGATTGCAGATTGCAGATTGACCGAAGCCAAACGATGAGCGATGAGCGATCAGCGATGAACAAACGTATTGGATACCGCGTAGTGCGTGCTACTTGTACTCCCCGCCATCTTGTCATCGTGTCATCGTGTCTCTGCGTCTCCGCACCTCTGCGTCTCTGCGTTTCCTACGAACTTCTATACCGCGCCACCAGCGCCTCTTCCACTGCCGCCAGTGGGTAGTGTTCCGGGTCGAGCACATAGTGCTGGGCAATGCCATCAATCTGGGCGAAGAGGATGGCGGCCTCAATCTCAGGCTGGGCGACACCAGCCTGGCGGAAATAGCCTTCCAGCGTCTGGCGAATGGTATCCGTCCAGGCATGCAGGCTCTGGCCCAACCCGGTGATGACCGTCGCCTGCATGCGTACACCGTAGGAGAGTCGCCAGAACGTCAGGTTGCGTCGCACAATCGCAAAGCTCCCCCGAATGAGTCGCTCCAGCGGCGGGCGCGGGTCGCTGGCGTCATCGGCCAACACAAACGACTCGCGCACGTCCCGCATGCTCTGCTCAAAGATGGCAAAGAGCAGCTGCTCTTTGCCCGCAAAATAGTTGTAAAGCAATCCCTGGGCAATGTCCGCCTCCTGGGCAATCATGCGGATGGATGTCTTCTCGTAGCCGTAGCGAGCAAACAGTGTTAGTGCTGTTTCAAGAATGCGGGCGCGGCTCTCTTCCCGTAGGTGTTGGTTTTGTTCTTCGGTACGTGGCATATTTTTGAATGAATGTACATTCATTATAATAATTGGAGCGGTCATTGTCAAGAGGTTGTGGGGCAATGCCCCTTGGAATCCCAAAAGGAGCCGTGCTGTGGCTACAATACATGTGATTGCACGGCATGGGCATGCGCCGCCGTGCGTCTCGTTGCGTCAGGTGTCACATGCGGGGGTTTGGGGCGTCAGGCCCCAACGGGGTTGGGAGGGGCCAGCCCCTACCCGCCCGCCGCGTAGGCGACACCAACAAACACCCAAACGATGAACGACGAACGATGAACACGGAACGTGGGAAGAAGCGCCCGCAATAGCCAAACAATGAGTAAACACAAAGCGCCGCCCCTTGTGGGGCGACGCTTGATTGTAGCAATAGACGAAAACGAACCTTAGTCGGCTGCGCCGGGTGCCCAGACCTTGCCGCCAGCGGGCAATTCCTCGGGGTAGGCCGCCGTGCCGTGCTCGCCAATATCGAGGCCCGTCTCTTCCTCTTCCTTGCTGACGCGGAGCAGGCCCATCGTCTTCAGGGCAAAGAACATCGCACCACAGGTGGCACACGTCCATAGGCCCACCGCGATGATACCAACAACCTGACCAATCATCAGGGTGAACGTGCCATCAACAAACAGGCCCGCGGTGCCGGTGTTGCCGCTGGTGGCAAAAAGGCCAATCGCCAGCGTACCCCAGATGCCACACACCAGGTGAACCGGCACGGCACCCACCGGGTCGTCAATTTTGGCCTTCTCCATCCAACCCACCGACAGGACATACAGCACACCGCCAATGACGCCCACGATGATGGCTGAAATCGGCTCGAAGTAGGCACAACCTGCGGTAATAGCAACCAGGCCCGCCAGCACGCCGTTCATGGTAGCGGCAGCGTCAGGCTTCTTGCTCACCAGCCAGGTGAACATCATCGCGCCGATGGCACCAGCGGCCCCGCCAAGGGTGGTATTGACAATTGCCAGCGCAATCGAGTTCGCATCGGCCTGGCTCTTGAAGAAAAGCTGGCTGCCGCCGTTGAAGCCGAACCAGCCAAACCAGAGAATGAACACGCCCAGGGTGAGCAGCGACACATTGTGGCCCTGCATGGGGCGGGCGTTGGGGCCAAAGCGGCCCAGGCGTGGCCCCAGAATGAGCGCACCCATCAGGGCGGCCCAGCCACCGACGCTATGCACCACCGTGCTACCAGCGAAGTCGGTGAAGCCCCAGTCAGTCGTGGTGTCGGCGTTGTAGTCGTTGAGCCAGCCCGCGCCGCTCCAGATCCAGTGAACCACCACCGGGTAGATAATCAGCGTAATCAGGAAACTGTAGATCAGGTAGCCCTGGAACTTGGTGCGCTCGGCCATCGCGCCCGCCACAATGGTGGCTGCTGTGCCCGCAAACACCACCTGGAAGAACCAGCTGGCCATCAGCGGAATGGCCTCCTCACCAGGAGTATTGGGTAGGAAGAACTTGTCAGTACCCATCAGCCCGCCAGCGGTGGTGCCATAGGCAATGCCATAGCCCAGCATCCAGAAGGCAATCGCCGCTAGACAGAAGTCCATCAGGTTCTTCATCATCATGTTGACGGTGTTCTTCGAGCGGATCGAACCCGCCGTCACCAGTGCGAAACCTGCCTGCATGAAAAAGACCAGCACACCAGCAACCAGCAACCAGAGTGTGTCAAGCACTACGCCCAGCTCTGCCGTGGTTGGCCCTTCCGCAGCAAAGGCCCGACCAGCGGTAAGCGCAAGCCCGGCAGCCACCACACCGCCAACCATGGGCAATTTCATCCATCGCTTCAACATACCTGTCATTTCTCCCTATTCAATCCAGACCGATACAAGGAAAACAAAATGCAGCAAAAATACTGAGCAGTGTGCGCTTCCGTCGCCACCTCCTTATCAGAACCTGCATCGGTTCTTCCAACACGTCTGCATCCTGGCAGACCGACAGCGGGTTATTCAGCGGTCAGGGCTGATGATTTGTCGTTGTGTTGAAAATACTGGATTAAAGAAAAATGAAAAATCCTTGATGGTTCCATCATATTGTGATTCTATAATTCCCGGTAGAGAAAGAACCACCAAACTTTTTCGCCCTATCTTTGTACATCTTGTACGAATGACAAACCGAACCTGTGCAAACCGGGAAAATTTCCCCATCATTCCGGTGTCATTTTCCCCTCATTCCCCTGATACCGACGAGGTGTTATCCTTGCATTACATCCTGCAACTACCCAGTCGGGTAATAGACGTTCCACTCCTCGTTCAGTATAGTGATAGATGCGACGGCAGTTTGTGCAACATGTACGGAGCGACTGCGGACTGCGGACTGCGGACTGCGGACTGCGTAATCCGTACTGCGTAATCCGCAATCCGTACTGCGTAATCCGTAATCTGTAATCTGTAATCTGTAATCTGTAATCTGTAATCCGCAGACCCTCAATTCTCAACCCTCAATTCTCAACTCTCAACTCTCAATTCTCAATTCCAGGAAAGTATTGCCATTGTTCCAACGTCAGTTCTAACGGGCCGCACACATGCAGCAGGGCAACACGGCTATGCAGCAGAAACACCAACAACCAGGAGGGCACAAAGCTGGTTTGGCACAGGCACTGACCATGTGCTGGCGCTGGTGTTGGCGCGGCGGCTTCGTCACCCTCGTACTGCTAACGGTCGTTGGGGTGTATTTCTGGTTCAGCACGCCCCTGCCCGCCCCCGACCAGCTGCGGGCCAAGGCCAGCCTGGGCAATACCCGCATTCTTGATCGCAACGGTCAGTTGCTCTACCAGCTGCCTGACCCGCTCAGCGGGCGGCAGCAGCCCGTGCCGCTTGAGTCCATACCGTTGGCCTTGCGGCAGGCCACCGTTGCCATTGAAGACGCCAGTTTCTACCAGAATCCCGGCCTCGACATGCGGGGCATTCTGCGGGCCGCCTGGGCAAACCTGCAACACGGCGCGGTTGTGGCGGGCGGCTCCACCATCAGCCAGCAGGTGGCCCGCACCTTCCTGCTTGATCCCTCGCTGGCCCGGCAACAATCTTTTGAGCGCAAACTGCGCGAGGCGGTGCTGGCCCTCAAGCTCAACGCCAGCTATTCCAAAGACGAGATCCTGGCCCTTTACCTGAATCAGGTCTACTACGGCGGCTGGAACTACGGGGTGGAAGCGGCGGCCCGCCACTACTTCAACAAACCCGTGGCCGACCTCGACCTGGCCGAAAGCGCCCTGCTGGCCGGGCTACCCCAGGCACCCTCCCACTACGATCCCCTGACAAACCGTGCAGCCGCCGCCACCCGCCAGGCCCAGGTGCTAGATGCCATGGCGCGGGCCGGGTATATCACCACCGACCAGGCCGAACGGGCAAAGAATGAAGAGATTCAACTCACCGCCGAGCACGCCGAGAGCGCAAAGGTCTCAAATGATCAAAGAACACATGGAACCTCCCCGTCCTCCGCGCCCTCTGCGGTAAAAACCACCATGCGTGCGCCGCACTTTGTCACCTACGTGCTCGACATGTTGGCCCGCGAACTGGGGCCGGAGGCAGTGCTGCGGGGCGGACTCACGGTGACGACGACTCTGGACGCCAACCTGAACGACGCCGCCCAGCGGGCGCTCGCCCACCATGTGGTTCACCTCTCCACCCCCCGCAACGGCGAGCCAGACCATCGTGTGCGCAACGGGGCGGTGGTGGTGCTGAACCCAGCCGATGGCGCGATTCTGGCCATGGTGGGCAGCCCCAACTTCGACGACGCAGCCAGCCAGGGCCAGGTGAATGCCGCTATCTCACTGCGGCAGCCCGGCTCGGCCATTAAACCGCTGACCTATGCCGCCGCCCTGGAACAAGGCTGGACACCGGCGACCGAACTACTCGACATCCCAACCTCGTTTAGCACCCGCGAAGGGCGGCCCTATGCACCCGAAAATTATGACAAAACTTTTCACGGCCCGCTGAGTCTGCGCGAAGCTCTGGCCACTTCGTCCAACGTGGCGGCGGTGCGCACCCTGAACCAGATCGGTATTCCCACCCTGCTGGAAATGGCCGAACGCCTCGGCATTCACTCGCTGGGCCGGGACAGCAGTCGCTACGGTTTGTCGCTCACGCTGGGCGGCGGCGAAGTGACGCCGCTGGAACTGACCGCCGCCTATGCCGCCTTCGCCAATGGCGGGAGCAGAATAGCGCCCTATGCCATCGTCGGCATTGCAGGTGCGGATAGAACCAAGAACCAGGAATCAGGAACCAGGAACCAAGCCTGCCCTGAGTGCAGCCGAAGGGAACCGAGAACCGAAGCTGGCTCAGGCACAGCAGTTCTCGATCCGAAAATAGCTTTTCTCATCACCGACATACTTGCTGATCCTTACGCTCGCATGCGGGCTTTTGGCGAAAACAGCCCGTTGAACCTGGAGCGGCCCGCCGCCGTGAAAACTGGCACCACCAGCGACTGGCGCGACAACTGGGCCGTGGGCTACACGCCGGATCGGGTGGTGGGCGTGTGGGTGGGCAACGCCGACGGCAGTTCCATGCAGCAGGTCAGTGGTCTGGCCGGGGCCGGGCCGGTGTGGCACGCCGTGATGCAGGCCGCCCACCAGGGCTTGCCCGTCCACAGCTTCGCCCGACCCGAAGGCATTGTAGATGTCGCCGTGTGCGCCGAAGGCGGCCTACTGCCCTCGCCCGCCTGCCCCGACACCAGGCTGGAGCGGTTTGTGGCAGGCACCGCCCCGACGGTGGCCGACAACTCCCACCTCGCCGTGCAGGTAGACAAGGTGCTGGGTTGCCGCCCGCCCGCAGGCTACCCGCCGGAGCGACTCACCACCCGCGTCTTCCGCATGCTGCCGCCCGAGGCCGAAGCCTGGGCCGTGGCCAATGGTGTGCCGCAGCTGCCGCGAGAGACGTGCAGTTTGCAGGCCACAGCTGGCAGTTTGCAGCCAGACACTGACGGCGAAAAGTTGACAGGAGGTAACCAAGCGATGGCGGAAAACTGCCAACTGCCAACCCTTCGACTTCGCTCAGGGCAGGCTGCCAACTGCCAACTGTTGCAGCCGGCGCACCCGGCGCTCATCACCCCGGCCCCCGGCGCAACCTTCACCATTGACCCACGGGTGCCCCTGGAACGGCAGCAACTGCTGTTGCAGGCGGTGGCGGGCAGCCAGGCCAGCGAGGTGCGTATCGTCGTGAACGATGAAACGGTCGCCGCCTTCACCGGCCCACCCTACCGGGCCTTCTGGCAGCTGCGCCCCGGCACCCACCGCGCATGGGTGGACGTGCGCGACAGCGATGGGAAGGACTATCGGAGCGAGACCGTGGTGTTTGTGGTGGAGTAACAATTGACGATTGACGATTGACGAGTGCCTGACGGCTGACCGAAGACCGAGGCAGACAATTGAGGATTGACGATTGACGATTGACGATTGACCGGACGGAAACGCAGAGGCGCAGAGGCGCAGTACCTGAAGACCCACAACTCATAACTCGTAACTCGTAACTCGTAATTCGTAACTCATTATGATTTCACTTGGTGTTATTGTCGCGGTCTTCAGTGAGGGCCGCATGCTGCTGACGCAGCGAGAGGATTTCGCTGTCTGGTGTTTGCCGGGCGGCGGTGTGGACGAAGGCGAGGCGCTGGCTGAGGCCGCTGTGCGGGAGGTGCGCGAGGAGACGGGGCTAGAGGTTGAACTGACGGAGCTGGTCGGAGTCTATTCCGAGCAGGGCATGCGTGGCATGCGGCTCCACATGATCTGTTTTGCAGCCCGGCCCGTGGGCGGCACCCTTTGCCCCGACCCGGCGGAGGTGCTGGCGGCAGACTATTTTGCGCAAACAGAGTTGCCCAATCCGCTGGTGTATCACCACCATGCGGCCATTGCCGATGCCTTTGCTGGCGTTGGCGGCAGTGCCATTCGCAGCGTCCCATTAACGTTCCCGCAGCCGAGATGGAATTCGCGCCAGGAACTCTACGCCGCCCGCGACGCCTCCGGGCTGACGCGACAGGAATTTTATTTGCAGCAATTAGCTCGATTGACGATTGACGATTGACGATTGACCGGAGTTACGCATTACGCATTACGTAGTGTCTGCCCGGTTCTCGGTTCTCGGTTCTCGGTTCTCGGTTCTCGGTTCTCGGTTCCTGGTTCTTAGCACCGGAGAAAATACATGAAACCCCGCAACATCATCATCGCACTGATTGGCCTGGTGGCCCTGCTGGTGGGCGTATTCGCCGCGCCGCTGGCCCTGCGTGGCCCCCAGGTCGTCGCCATCAGCCCGGCGGACGGCAGCCAGACGGTTAATCCGCTGGCTCCCTTCCGCATTGAATTTGACCAGTGGGTGCAGGCCGACTCACTGCGCACCGCCGTGAGCCTGGAGCCTGCCGCGCCTTTTGAGCTGGCAGTGGAACGCAATGTGGCCACGCTGACGCCCCAGGGCGGCCTGCGCTACGGCGCAAGCTACCGCCTGACGATTGGCGCGGGCGTGCGCAACTTGCTGGGCCGCAGCATGGAACAGCCCGCCAGCACCAGCTTCGCCACCGTGCCCTACGTCGCCGTGGCCAACTTCGGCCCGGCCAACGATGCGAAGGACGTGGCTCTCAACGCGCCGCTAACGGTGGAATTCGCCAGCCCGGTGCTCTCGGCGGAGCTGGTGCAACAGGCGGCAGATGACCCTCGCGTGAGCGTGCCGCAGCCCCTGGTGCTGAACCCCGCCGTGCCCGGCACGGGGCGCTGGCTCTCGCCCAGCCGTTTCAGCTTCTCGCCCGACGAGGGCTGGAGCGCCGCTACCACCTATAGCGCCACCCTGAACGAGCAGCTCATCCCCGACGGCTCGGCCCGCATGGAGCAGGCTGTTTCGTGGCAGTTCAGCACCAGCGCCACCCTGCTGGCGGGCACGCGCCCCTTTGATGGCGCAACCGAAGTAGCCGCCGACGGCACGATTGAGGTGCGCCTGGCCCGCGATGTGGATGTCGCCTCGGCCAGCCAGCAGTTCACCCTCACGAAAAAAGGTGAGAGCCAGCCAGTGCAGGGCAGCGTGCAGGCCGACAAAGGCGGCTTCTTCTTTAAGCCCGCTGCGCCGCTGGAACGGGGCGCAACCTACACCGCCAGCATCGGCGCGGGCGTGAAGGCCGCCAGCGGGGCCGCCATCAACACCCAGCCGCTCACATGGAACTTCAGCGTGATCGGCGACCTGGCTGTGTTGGAGAGCTTCCCGCCCGCCAGCGCCAGCGACGTACTGACGCTCACCCAGCAGATCGGCGTGCGCTTCAACCACCCGGTGGTCGCCGTAACAACCCCGGCTGACGCCAGCAGCCTGCCCGTGCCGCTGACCATTACGCCGCCGGTGCAGGGCCTGGGCCGCTGGCTCGACACCAGCACTTTTATCATCTCGCCCACCGCGCCGCTCAACCCCTCAACTCAATATCAAGTGGCGGTAGCGGCGGGCCTGCAAGACCAGACCGGCGGCGCACTCAAGGAGGCCTTCAGCTTCAGCTTCACCACCATGTCGCCCCTGGTGAATGGCTCCATCCCGGCGGACAGGGAGCAGTACGCCAGCCCCACTGAGCCGCTGCTGCTGGTCTTTAACCAGCCGATGGATATCGGCAGCTTGCAAGGGGCCGTGCGCCTGCTTGCTCCCGACGGCAGCGCCGTGCCGGGCACGCTGGCCCGCGCTTCTCGCAACGCCACCGTTTTCCTTCCCGGCGACGGCAACAAAATCCCGCCGAGCGACTTTACCGGCTTCACCGTGGCCTTTACGCCCAACCAACCCCTGGCCCGTGGCGGGCGCTACACGCTGCAAGTTGACACAGCGGCTCGGGCCGAGGGCAGCAACGCACCGCTGGCCAACGTGTATGAGTCCGTGTTCCAGGTTGCGCCGCTGCCCGCCCTGGTGGAAACCACGCCGCCCAACGGAGCCAGCGCCGCCAATCCTGGTTTCCCCGTGCGGCTCGATTTTGGCACGCCGATGGACTGGGCCAGCGTGGAACAGAACCTGACGATTGAACCAAAGCCGACGGAGCTGATGACTGGCACCAGCACCACCGAGTTCTATCCCTACTTTATGCTGGAACCAGAAACCGACTACCGCATCAGCGTGGGCGGAGCCGCCCGCGACCAGTGGGGCGTGAGTCTGGGCCGTGAGGTGAGCTTCAGTTTCCGCACCGCCGCGCTAGAACCGTCGCTGACGCTGGTGGGGGTCAACAATCAGGTTGGCATGTACAACGCCAACGTGGCAATTCGGGTGCCCCTGCAAACCACCAACATCCCGAACCTCAGCTATCGGCTCTGGCCGCTGGACGTGGTGCAAGCCACTGAGCTGATAAACAGCTACGAGCGTTGGCAGGCCTTCGCGCCAGACGGCGACCCGCTGAAGCAGGGCGATGTGGAAACACAAAGCCAGCGCAACAAGCCCGCCATCACGCTGCTGCCCCTGGAACGGCTAGAGCCAGGCATGTACTTTTTGGACGTGCGCGGCGGGGGCAAGTTCGACAAGCAGCTGCTGGCAGTCAGTTCCACCGCGCTCACCGTCAAGCGCAGCGCCGACCAACTCTTTATCTGGGCGGTGGATGTGGGCAGCGGCCAGCCCGTGGCCAACCTGCCGCTCGCCAGTGTGCTGCGCCCCTACAACCCGGCGCAAGGCTCGACCGAGCCAGACAACCTGGGCAGCACCGACGGCGACGGTATTCTGCAAGCGTCGTTTACGGGCAAAGATGCCTATGCACCGCTGTATGTCTGGTCGGCAGCCGAGGGCAAATTCGCCTTTAGCAGCAGCGACTGGGGCAGCGACATCAGCCCGTGGGCCTTTAACCTGCCCGGCGATGCGGTGGGGCGGGTGGTTGCGGGCAACCTCAGCACCGACCGCCCGATCTACCGCCCTGGTCAGCTGGTACGCATCAAAGGCGTGCTGCGCACGGATAACGACGGGCGCTACAGCATGCCGCCCGCCAACCAGCGGGTGCTGGTGGAAGTCAACGGGCCAGAAGGCACCAAAATCTTCAGCAACCTCCTGCCACTGACTGAATTTGGTTCCTTCGACACCAGCCTGCCCATGCAGGAAGGGGCTAAATTGGGCTTCTACAGCATCACCGCCCGCATGGAGAACGACCCGCCGGAGCGAACCATCAACGGCAGCTTCACCCTGGCGGAATATCGCAAGCCCGTGTTTGAGGTTGAAGTTGCGCCGACGAAACCCGACCTGCTGGCGGGCGACAAGATCGAGGCAACACTGACGGCTCGCTACTTTGCTGGCGGCGTGCTGGCCAACGCCCCGGTGCGCTGGCGGCTGCTGGCCGAGCCGCTCTACTTTAGCGACGAGAATTTTGGCGGCTACCAGTTTAACGATGTGGACGACGCCATGCTCTTCTACCGCTGGTTCGACTCAAGCCGCCCCGGCGGACGGGAACTGGTGAGCGAGGGCGAAGGCTCCACCGACGCCAACGGCAAGCTTTCGCTAAGTCTGCCCGCCGAACTGGCCAAAAACGGTGGCAGCCGCCGCTTTGTGGTGGATGTGGAAGTGACCGACGTGGACGGCCAGGTCATCGCCTCGCAGGCCGACGTGAGTCTGCATGCGGGGGCCTTCTACGTAGGCCTGCGGCCCGAGGGCTATGTGGCCCAGGCGGGCCAGCCGCAAAAGGTCAATCTGCTTACGCTCGACCCGCAGGGCCAGCCGGTGGCCAACCGCCAGTTCGAGGTGAACGTGTTTAGCCGCGAATGGTACAGCGTGCGCCAGCAAGGCTCTGACGGGCGCTTCTACTTCACCTCCGCCTACACCGACACGCTGGTGCAAACCCTGCCCGCCCAGACCGGCGACCAGGGCCGGGGCGAGATCAGCTTTACGCCGCAAAAGGGCGGCTCGTACCGCCTGCTGGCCAGCGCCAGAGACGACGGCGGGCGCAGCATCAAAGCGAGTGCCTTTACATGGGCCTACGGCGGCGACACCTTCTGGGGCATTAACGACAGCGACCGGGTTGACCTGATTGCCGACAAAACCGGCTACAAACCCGGTGACACGGCAAAAGTCCTCGTCACCGCGCCCTACAACGACATGAAAGCCTTGATGACAATCGAGCGGGGCCAGGTGATTGAACACAAGTTGCTCACACTTTCCGGCTCCACCGGCGTGCTGGAGGTGCCGATCAAGGCCGAGTACGCGCCCAACATCTACGTCTCGCTGGTGCTGATCCGGCCTTCCGGCAGCAACGGCGAGGTGCCCGACGTGCGGGTGGGCCTGGTGAATCTGCCCGTCTCAACCGAGCAGCAAGAGCTGACCATCAATATCAGCGCCGACAAACCCCAGGCCGGGCCACGGGACGAAGTGACCTACCGCATTACAACCACCAACGCCCAGGGCCAGGGTGTGCCCGCCGAGGTCTCGCTAGCGCTGGTGGACAAGGCCGTGCTGTCGCTGCTGAACGACCCCAACCCCAGCCTGCGCCAGTCGTTCTACGAAAAGCGACCGCTGGGTGTGTTCACCTCCCAGTCGCTGACGGCGCTGGTGGATCGGGTGACGCTCAAGCTGCAACCCGGCACCAAAGGCGGCGCTGGCGGCGGCGTGGGCGACAGCGTGCTGCTGCGGCGCGACTTCCCCGACACGGCCTTCTGGAACCCGACCCTGGTGACGGGGGCCGACGGCAGCGCCAGCGTCACCATCCGCCTGCCCGACAGCCTGACCACATGGCGGCTCAGCGCCCGTGGCGTGACGAAAGACACGCTGGTGGGCCAGGCGAGCCAGGAGATTGTGGCCACCCGCCCGCTCTACGTGCGCCCGTCGTTCCCGCGCTTCCTCACCGTGGGCGACAAGGTAACTTTGCAGGCGGTGGTGCAGAACAACACCGGCAACGCCCTTGATGCCACCGTCACCCTGGCGACAAACAGCCAGGACGGCGAAACGGCGGCGCTGACGCTGATGGGCGAAGCCGAACAAACCGTCAACGTGCCCGCCAACGGGGTGACGCTGGTGCAGTGGGAAGCGGAAGCGCCTAGCGCCGGTACTGTGGCCCTGCGGCTCAATGTGAGCGGCGGCGGCATGCAGGACGCCCTGGAACAGACGCTGCCGGTGCAGCGCTATGTGACCCCGGAAACGGTGGCCAGCGCCGGGCAGGTGCTTGACCAGGTGGTGGAAACCATCCGCGCCCCCCAGAACCAGACAGAGGGCGAGGTGGTGGTGGAGCTGGT
>JALONX010000079.1:0-5316 GCA_025454695.1 Chloroflexaceae bacterium | reverse complement strand
GCTGGTGCCCTCGCTGGCGGCTGGCGTGCAGAGCGGGTTGACCTATCTGGACACATTCCCCTACGCTTGCACCGAGCAGACCGTCAGCACTTTCCTACCCAACGCCGTCACCTACCGCGTCTACAAGCAGCTCGGCGTGGATAACCCGACCCTCAAAACCGCGCTGGAAACCAACCTGGCTGCTGGGCTACAGCGGCTCGCCAGTCTGCAACAGCTCAACGGCGGCTGGGGCTGGTGGGCGGGCGACAAGAGCCACCCCTACATCACGGCCTATGCGGTGCAAGGGCTGGTGGAGGCAACCAAGGCGGGCTACGGTGTGGATCAGGGCATGCTTAACCGGGGCATTGCCTACCTCAACGACGTGCTGGCGAACCCGGAAGCGGGCAGCCAGAACGAGGTCAGCAACGCCAATGCCCGCGCCTACATCCTCTTCGTGCTGAGCGAGGCGGGCCAGGCCGACCGGGGGCGCACGGTGGCGCTCTACGACCAGCGCGACAAGCTGGACATCTACGGGCGGGCCTACCTGCTGATGACGCTCCAAACCCTGGGCGACGCCGACCGCACCAGTGCCCTGGTGAACGACCTGACCGCCAGCGCCACCATGCGGCCCACCAGTGTGCATTGGGAAGAGCGGCAGACCGACTATTGGAACATGGGCAGCGACACCCGCACCACCGCCCTGGCCCTGCAAGCCCTGGTGCGCACCCAGCCTGACACGGTGCTGGTGCCCAACGCCGTGCGCTACCTGATGAGCATCCGCGAGAACGGCCACTGGCGCACCACTCAGGAATCGGCCACGGCGCTGCTGGCGCTGACGGAGTACATCGGCCAGAGCAAAGAATTGCAGGCCGACTACAGCTACCGCGCCGCGCTGGACAACCAGACCCTGCGGGAAGGCCAGGTCAACCGGGATAACCTGAACGATCCGATCAACTTCATCGTTTCGCTGGCCGACCTGAAGCAGGGCGGCGAGAGCCAGCTGGCCCTGCAACGGCAGGCGGGCAGCGGCACGGGCAGCGGGCGGCTCTACTACACGCTGCGCATGCGCAGCTACCAGGACGCCGCCAGCGTGCAACCGCTCGACCTGGGCGTGGCCCTGCGGCGGGAGTACATCGCCGTCAACACCGACACGCTCAGCCCCACCGGCGACCTGATCACGCAGGCGAAACTGGGCGACCTGGTGCAGGTACGGCTCACGCTCACCATCCCGGAACGTATGGACTACTTCGCCCTGGAAGACATGCTTCCGGCAGGGCTAGAAGCCCTCGACACCAGCCTGCGCACCACCAGCGCCGCCGTGCAAGACCCAACGCTGCAAAATGCCGAGGGAACACGGCCCTATTGGTCGTACTTCAACCAGAGCGAAATCCGCGACAACCGGGTAGCCCTGTTTGCCACCAGCTTGCCCCGTGGCACCTACACCTACACCTACCTGGCCCGCGCCAGCGCGCCCGGCACCTTCCAGGTGCTCCCAGCCACCGCCTACACCATGTACGCGCCGGAGGTCTTCGGGCGCAGCGCCGGGGCGCAGTTCACGGTTTCACGCTAGCGCGACCGGGGCCGGGCGACCGAAGACCGGGGCTGCACAGACCGGGGCCGGGCGACCGGGGCCGGGCGAATAGAATAATGCACAGGGGCCGACCAACATGTCGGCCCCTGTGCATAGCAATGCCATCATCACCGTTGTCGGGGCGAGGTCAGTGCCCCGCCCGCGATGCATCGTAATGTATTTTCGGTGAGGGCAAACACCAGGTTCGCCCCTACAACTATGATCATCATTGCTGCTGAAACATCCGTCCCTTGTGTGACGGACATCTTCCGGGCCTACAAAAGCATCGAAGGGTCAATCCACAACGTGCTGAAGGGCGAGATGGCCATGTTCAAAAATCTGCATGAAAACAGGACGAACGTGACCACTCTAGCAAGGGCTTTGTTTATCGCCCTCCTGCGCTGCTGCGCCCTCGCTGCATGTGGCCCCGCCCCGAAACCACGGCGGTAGTTTCACCCACCAACGCCCCCACCATTGGGCCAAATGCAACGTCCTCACCAGTCCCTATCACGCGTTTCAAAACGATGCCATTAACCGTTACACCTCAACAGTTCTCACCATCCCCTTCACAACAAACTTGCGCCGCGCCAATCTGCCGTCTTGCGTGCTTGTGCCAGCTGGAGAAGGTGGTTTGAGCAGCGACTCTGTTGCGCTATGTCACCAGTTGCGAGTCCTGGACATTTCTCGACTAGAGCGCCGATTGGGTGTGTTGAGTGCCGCAATGCTGGCTGATGTAGAAGATTGCGTGTTATTCACGATGGGGATGTAGCCATCGCCCTCAGCCTGCGGCCCATGTACCAGAGCAGCAATCCCCCCAGCAGCAACCCCACCACCGCCCCCAGCATAGCACCACAGACGAGGGCCAGGGCCAAGGAACCAAGGCCTAGATAGCTTGAAATAAAATCATCCCAGCGCCAGATGCTGCCATCGCTGAGTCGCACATATTCAACAAATACCGCCGCATCACTGTAACACTCCTCCCAATTCCGCCGCTCCATCACCTGGCCCGGCGGGGGGAGAACATTCCATTCTATAGCTGGCTGACAGGGGTTTGACTCTTTCTGCACCGGCGCAGCCACATTTGGCGGGAGCTGCTGCCAACAATTTTCTCCATCTTCAGGGCAAGTAAACAACGCCCCGCTGACGGTACGTACCGTCACTTCACGGCTATCAACGGACACAAAGGCTGTCGCCGCTTCTGGCGGTGTGCCCAGGGATTGCCAGCGAGCCTGCCAGAGCGTATTAGCATATAAAAGGCCCATCCCAACCATCACGCCTAGACACGTAAACAGCGGAATAAGAACAAACAGCACCAGCAGCTGAATACCTAGCGGAATTAGCGGTCGTTGCTCATGTGCCATACGCACCAGAATTGAGAGTTACGAATTACGAGTTACGAGTTTTGTGACGACAAAGGAAATGAAGGAAATGGTTCTTTGGCGTAGGTCGTAATTTCCTTTATTTCTTTTAATTCCTTTCCCGTTACGCACTACGCACTACGCATTACGCATTTCTGTTATCGTTCAGCGCCTGCCACGCCCGCTGCACCTGGGCCTCGGTCTCGGCCAGGCTGCCGCCGTTGTCAATCACCACATCGGCCTGGGTTGCCCGCCACGCCTGCGGCGGCTGGGCGCTGATACGCATGCGGGCCTCATCTTCGCTCATGCCCCGCGTCGTCATCAGCCGCTCGATCTGCTGCTCCTCCGGGCACGTCACCACCCAGATAGCGTTGCAGTGCTGCTTCCAGCCAGCCTCCAGCAGCTTCACCGCATCAATCACCGCCACAACTGTCCCCGACCTCCGTCCTGCTCTGAGCGAAGTCGAAGGGTCTCCGGTCTCCGGTCTCCGGTCTCCCGTCTGCAAAATGCCAACTGGTGACTGCAAGCTGCCTGCTCCCGTCTGCTTCACCTCCCCCAGCCAGCGCCACACCTCCGCCCGCACCGCCGGGTGAACGATGGACTCCAGCTGTTTGAGCGCCGCCGGATCGGTAAACACAATCGCCGCCAGCTTTTTGCGATCCAGTGGGCTGCCCGGTGCGGTGGCGATCTCCGGCCCAAACGCGGCCAGGATCTGATCGTAGACGGGCGTGCCGGGCTGCTGTACATGGTGTGTCACCGCATCGGCGTCAAGGGTATGAGCACCACGCTCCGCCAGCAACTTCAGCACGGTGCTTTTACCACATGCAATCCCGCCGGTTAATCCTATCAAGTAGAGTGGCTGTGAGTCGGGCATAGGAATCTCGGGAACTGACGTTTCCGTCAATCGTCAATGCAACTCCACATACTCCTGCTTCACCAGGTCGCCCTCTTGCACCCCGCAGAGCGCCAGCATCTCACCAATCAACGCCGCTTTTTCGTCTGCGTCTTTGCGGCTCCATGTGCGGCTCTTGATCTCCAGAAACGGCCCAGGGTCGCCGTGGCCCACAATCGTGTCCAGGTTCACCGCAAAGTCTTCGCCCTTGTAGAAGATGCGCCAGCGCTGCCGCCGTTTTTCGATCTCGATCACCCGTTCGGGCTGAAAATATTCACGGTAAAAGCGCAGCGTGCGGTCGGCGGGGGCAGTGTAGCGCGCCCGCGAAAGCAGAATAGCCGAGGAGTAGTCGCCGCGGCGGCCCGCCTCCACCAGCGTCAGGGTGTATTTCGGCTCAGCCCGCGCGCCAGGGTCGGTGCGGTGGTCTTCACGGATGCGAATGCGCCCCCGCGACTCATCCTGAAACATGAAGTACGTGTCGTACTGGGTGCGTTCGCTCGGCTTAGAAACGCGAGTGTCGGACGACGCCAGCAGCGTTTCCACCATCGCCGCGCCCCGCGAACCGACCCGCGCCTTCACCTGCACCTCAAAGATTTCAGCCTGTTTGACGCCACCAATGGCAATAATTTTATCGAGCAAGTTCTGCTCGCGGTTGGCCAGAAAGCTGTTAATGCCCTCAGCCACGGCCTGGGCTTTGGCCATCACCTCAAACTCATTGAGCGTCAGCAGGGTGTGGTCGCGCAGCAAAAAGCGGCCATCCACCAGCGTGTCGCGCACATCGGCAGAACGAGAGCGGTAGACCAGGTGGGAATAGATCGCGTCGGGGCTGTAGTTGTAATGAGGCGAACTATGCAGGTGGTTCAGTTCCACCACGGTAATGTCGGCCCGTTTGCCCGGTTCCAGCGAACCGATAATCGAGTCCAGGTGAATGGCCCGTGCGCCGCTGCATGTGGCCAGGGCCAGGGCTTCGCGGGCCGAAACTGCCGTCGGGTCGCCGCTGGTGCCTTTGGGCAGCAATGCCGCCAGATGGATCTCGGTGAACATGTCCTGGTCGTCGTTGGAAGCGGGGCCGTCCGTCCCCAGGCCCACCCGCAGCCCGGCCTCAATAAAACGGCGGTAGGGCGCAATGCCGCTGGCCAGCTTGAGGTTGCTGCATGGGCAGGGCACCACGCCCACGCCCTGTTCGCGCAGCAGGCGGATGTCGTCTTCGGTGGCGTGGACACAGTGGGCCGCGATGCAATGCACATCAAACGCGCCGACGCGCTTGGCATAGCGAATGGGCGTTACCTCGCGCTGCTCGATGCTCTCCTGCACCTCGCGGGCCGTTTCCGACAGGTGGGTGTTGAGCGGGACACCGTAGCGGCGGCACAGCGCGGCGGCCTCGTGGTAAATCTCGTCGGTGCAGGTGTAGGGCGCGTGGGGCGCAATCGTGGGGATGATGCGCCCGTGGTTGTGCCACTGCTCAATAAAGCGCCTGGCCCGTTCCAGGCCCTCATCGAACGAGGCAGCGTCGGGAG
>JALONX010000770.1 GCA_025454695.1 Chloroflexaceae bacterium | reverse complement strand
GCAACAGCCGCTCATTTTTAACCCGTTAAAGCTGCTTGCCGCCCTCCCGTCAACAGAAGCCAGCCTTACTTTAATCAAACGCCTGGTGTGTGGCGAACTACGGATGGATGGTGGCTACGTGGGTCATTTATTGTGGTTAAACATTCGCCTCTTTCGTGCAGGCTGGTTTGACTATGCAACCTTTGTCGCTGCGCTCTCTGCAAGCCACACATTTGCAACTGTCGGCGCCAGCAATGTGATCGACGAACAGGAGCCAGCCCTGGCTGCCTTAATCGGGAACTTTACAAATCGCCTCCTTTCTGAAGATATAACTACGCACGTGGCAGCCCTGCCAGCGCTGCTGCGGCGCATACCGGATATTTCAGGTGGGCCTGAACTGGTGGTGGTGGCCGCCCGGCTGTATGTACGATCAGGCAGAAAAACGCTGGCTGAAAATTGGTCAGACTACAATCACAAAAGCGAGCGCGCAACCATCGTCACGCTGGCCAATGCTGCCGGCCCCGCCGCGCATGCCGAGGAGGAGGCGCAGCTAGAACAGCAATTGCGCCAGCTACCGCAGCAGGTGTTGAAGCAACTCATTCCTTTTGCCCGCCACCATCGCAGACTTCTGGCACGCCTGGCTGGACTGGAGCAGGCCATCCCGCTAATCGAATTGATGATCGTGATGAGCCAGAGGGATGTCCCAGGGCGAAGCTGGCATGATGTGTTCGCAAACTCTTCAGACCCAACCAGCGGCGTGCTGGATGTGGCAGCGGCGCGGGCGGTGCTTGGCCAGAGCGACGAGAAGCAGATCAGCGAGATACTTGCGCTGTTCCGTCCAGCCCTTGCAGGCATGAGCAATCTTGCCCTGTTGCTCCATGCGGTGATGGGCTGGAACCGTGAACAGGTACGGAAGAAGATTGTGAAACGCAACCAGCCAGCGGTTAAAGCCTATGGGCTGCTGCCGCTGGAACGGGGCCAGGACGAGGTTCTGGAACGTTATCTCTGGCTGCGGCAGTTCGCCCACGAGAGCAAACAGTTTGGCCCCCAGCGCCAGCCAAACGAACGGGCAGCAGTGCAGGCCGCGCTGGCGAACCTGGCCCAGGTGTCAGGCTATGGCGACGCCACCCGGCTAGAGCTGGCCATGGAGTCTCGGCTGGTAGAGAAGGTTGAGGCAAGTGGGCACAGTTGGCAGCTTGGTGACTACCGCCTTGAGCTGATGCTAACCGATGATGGATCGGAACTGGTGGTGCGTCGGGGTGAGAAAACGCTGGCCTCGGTGCCGCCCGCCGTGCGCAAACATCCCGACTACGCTGCGGTCAAAGAAACGGTAGCCCAGTTCCGCACCCAGGCCAGCCGCTGCCGCACGGCCCTGGAAACCTGGATGAGCAATGGCGAGACCCTGACGCGCAACGAGTTGCTGAGTTTGTGTCACCTGCCCGCTGCCCGTAGCATGCTGGCTCGTCTGGTGCTGCTGCAAGAAGGCGAACACGGACTCCAGAGTGGCCTGTTTGATGCCGAGAGTCAAACACTCATCGGGCTGGATGGCCAACACTACCCTCTCTGCGAGTCGGTGCGTATCGCCCACGCCTACCATCTGATTCAGGCCAACCTGCTTGAGGGTTGGCAGCGCGAGATTGTACACCGCCGCGTGGTGCAGCCGTTTAAGCAGGTCTACCGCGAGGCCTATCTGCTGACGCCCGCCGAGGAGGAGACGAACACCTTTTCCCGTCGCTTCGCTGGGCACCAGGTTGACTCGCGTATCGCCACGCGCCTATTCCAGTCGCGCAACTGGCAAATACCAGAGTCACATGGTGATGATGTGATCAAAGTGGTGGCGAGCGGTCGCCTGCGGGCTATCTTCAATTTTGCAGACATCGGCAACCACTTCATCGCCTTCGACAGTAACACCACCAGTTACATTACCTTTTTGCCGAATGATGCCGCAAACCGAGACCGGCGCTACGACCAACTCCACCATGCCGTGCCGCTGAGCGAGGTACCGCCGCTGGTTTTTTCCGAAGTGATGCGCGACGCTGACCTGATTGTCTCTATTGCGGGTGCGGGTGATGGTGAACACTATTTTTCGGCGGAGGTGGCAGCACAACGGGGCACGGTCATTACAACCTTGCTGGCCGAACTCGGACTGCCCGGAGTACGCGTCGAGGGAGACTATGCTCATGTGCAGGGGAAACTGGCCAGCTACCGGGTGCATCTGGGCAGTGGCAGCATCCACCTCGAACCGGGCAACTATCTCTGCATCGTGCCAGCACCGCGCACCGAAAAGGGTGATGCGCTGTACCTGCCGTTTGCCGACGAGGGCGACCGAAAAATGCGCGAAATCTTGAGCAAAATCCTGCTGCTCCTGCGGGACGACAAGATTAAAGACGAGAGCATTCTACGGCAGATCCGGCGGAATCAAGCAGCATAATTAGTCGGTAAAATAAGTCTTCTTGTATCCTGCTTCGTTTCAGCCACCGAATGAATTCGGTGGCTGAGGCGATGAGAAATACAAAAAGATTTTCTTGACACAGTAATAACGTGTTATGTGGGCACAAAGAAAGCACAGGTATGGTTGCCTCTGTGCCCTTATGATCTCTGTGGCTACCGTGCTTGTGTCACGCCGCCAGTTCTTCCCAATCGGCGTAGCGCTGCTGGAGCAGGCTTTCCAGCTGGCTGTATTGCTGGCCGAGGCGGGTGATTTTGCCCACGTCCTGGGCCGCGCTCGCCGCCTGAATGTCGTTGTTGAGCTGGGCCAACTCTTTTTCCAGCAGGGCGACTTCGTTCTCCAACGCGGCCAGCTTTTTCTTGCGCTGCTTGTCGTTGGCCGACGGACTCACGGCGACGGTGCCATTGTTGTCAGCCGACGGCGGTCTCCCGTTTCCCGTCTCCGGTCTCCGGTCTCCGGTCTCCCGTCCCCGGTCAGCCTGACTCCGGTCTCCCGTCTCCCGTCCTCGGTCGGCAAGATACGCCATGTACTCGCTGTAGTTGCCGAAGAACTCGCGCAGCCCGTCACCTTCCACCACCCAGAGCTTGTCGGCCACGGCATCAATAAAATAGCGGTCGTGGGAGACGAAGAGGATGCTGCCGGGGTACTCCTTCAACACGCCTTCCAACGCTTCACGGGCCTGAATATCGAGGTGGTTAGTTGGCTCGTCTAGCACGAGCAGGTTGCCGGGTAGCAGGGTGAGCTGGGCCAGGGCCACCCGCGAACGTTCGCCGCCGCTCAGGTCGCCCACGCGCTTAAACACATCGTCGCCGCTGAAGAGAAAGCGCCCCAGCAGCGTGCGGGCCTGGGTTTCGTTCATTTTGGGCGAGGCCCGCCAGAGTTCATCCAGCACGGTGGCTTGCATGTTGAGCTTGTCGTGGCCCTGGGCGTAGTAGCCAATGGCCACGTTGTGGCCCAGGCGGGGCTGGCCCTGCAACGGCTTCAGCTCGCCCACCATGGTGCGCAGCAGGGTGGTTTTGCCGCTGCCGTTCGGCCCCAGCAGCGCCACCCGCTCACCGCGATGAATCTCAAGTTTATTGGCGCGCAGCAACACGCGGGAGTTGGCGATTGGAGATTGGGGATTGGCATCTG
>JALONX010000769.1 GCA_025454695.1 Chloroflexaceae bacterium | reverse complement strand
CAACCAGCGGCAGGCTCGCTTCGGGTTTGCGCACCAGGGCACGGAAGCGTTCACGGGCGGTAGACATGGTCAACTGTCGTTTCCTACATGATCAGCGGTTGACATTCTTCCTCAGCTATTTTACAGTATTTCGCACACACAAGGAGGGGCAGTATGGCTTTTGATCTTCGTCAGCTCAACAAACTGAAGCTGAAGATGACCGAGGAAAAGCAGATCAGCGACGTTTTCACCTATTTCTTCGATCATTTTGGCGAGAACGAGGAGTTTTTGAAGCTCGGCAAACCAAAGCGCCACGAACTGGTGGAGCAGGTCGTGGGAAAAACCGTTGGTAACCTGCTGAAGCTTAAAAATGTGGCGGTGATGTACAACTTCCTGCTTATTCATATTCCTGAGCAGTCGTTCTACCACGGCGGCTGCATGATTGGCGGGAAGATGGTGATGATCATCTATTTCGATGACATTCAGATGGGCTGTATCTCGGTTGCGATGTCATTTCAGGGTGGTAAGACGCAGTTTGTGCGCTTCTCCACCGTGGCCACTTCTGATCCGAAGGCTATGCCGAAGTCGAATTGATTGTGGTGAGCGACACCAACCTTTCCGCCCTCCAGCGCCACAACCACGAACTCTCCATCCTCAACGCCATCGCTCAGGCCCTCAACCGCGAGGTTGACCTGGATGTGGCCCTGCGCGTAACGCTAGCCCATGTGCTTGACCTGTGCCAGCTGCAAACCGGCTGGATCTGGCTGCTGGACGAGGCCCACGGCCAGCCCTACCTGGCCGCCACCCAGCAGCTGCCACCGGCCCTGGCCCACAGCCCCCAGCGCATGAACGGCCAGACCTACTGCTACTGCCTCGACAGCTACCAGAAGGGCGACATGCGCGGTGCGGCCAACATCAACATCATCACCTGCACCCGGCTGCAAGGGCTGGTGGATGGCACCGACGGCCTGCGCTACCACGCCAGCATCCCCCTCTACGAGCAGGGCCGCAAGCTGGGTGTGCTTAATGTGGTGAGCCGCGACTGGCGCGAACTCTCGGCTGATGACCTGCGCCTGCTGGCCACCGTCGGCGATCTGTTGAGCATTGCCATCGGGCGGGCGCGGCTGTTTCGGCGTAGCGCCCAGGCCGGGGCCACCGAAGAGCGGGCACGGCTAGCCCGCGACCTGCACGACACGCTGGCCCAGGGACTCACGGCGATTGCCCTGCAACTGGAAACGGCTGACGCGCTGTTTGAGCGCCAGCCCGAAACGGCCCGGCAGATGGTGCAGCAGGCTCTGGCCCAGGTGCAGGCCAACCTGGCCGACACCCGCCGTTCGCTGCACAACCTGCGGCTCCCCGCCCTCGATGCAACCGCGCTGCCAGAGGCGTTGGGCCGCCTGCTGCGCGACTATGGCATGCGCTGGAATCTCCATGTTGAGCAAGCGATGCAGCCAGATCTGGCCCTGCCCGCGCCGGTGGAAGAGGCTCTGTTTCGCATCGCGCAAGAGGTTCTTGCCAACATTGTGCGCCACGCCGGGGCAAGCCGGATTTCCCTGAGTCTGCATAGCGATGGCGCTGCTGTGACCATGCAGCTCAGCGATGACGGGCGCGGCTTCGACTCGGCCAACGTGCCGCCCGACCGCTACGGGCTGCTGGGCATCAACGAGCGCGTCCATCGGCTCCACGGCACATGGCAGTTGGAAAGTGCCCCCGGCGCGGGCACAAATCTGGCGGTTACATTGCCGCTAGAGTTGAGCGTGTAGGGTAAGGTTTGAGGTTGGCATGTTTAACGTGAAAATGTGTAGTGCGGACTTTAGTCCGCGTCATGGCCGCTATATGCTGGCCACGGACTAAAGTCCGCACTACGTTCACCGTAATCATAAAGTTGACGGGCCTTTATTCCTAAACGTTGCGAGCTTTGCGGCTTTGCGAGAGGCTTTTGAACCATGAGCGACCCCCAAGCAGCTCCACCCATTCGCATTCTGGTGGCCGATGACCACCCGGTGGTGCGGGATGGCCTGGTGGCCATGTTGCGCACCCAGCCCGACTTTCAGGTGGTGGCTGAGGCAGGCGATGGGCGCAGCGCCGTTGAAGCCGCCGCCCGCACCAGGCCTGACCTGCTGCTGCTTGACCTGGAGATGCCGGGGCTGGATGGGTTGGGGGCACTGCAACAGCTCCACGCCGCCGACCCGACGCTGCGGGTGCTGGTCTTTACCGCTTTTGCCGATGACGAGCGGGTGATTCGGGCGGTGCAGAGCGGGGTGAAGGGCTATGTGCTGAAGGGCGCACCCCGCGACGAGCTGTTTCATGCGATTCGGGTGGTGAGCCGGGGCGGCTCGCTGCTGCAACCGCTGATCGCCGCCCGCATGCTCACCCGGCTGCGCAACGACGAAGCGCTGACCGAGCGGGAGTTGGCGGTGCTGCGGCTGCTGGCCCGTGGCCTGGCCAACAAGCAGATCGCCAGTGAATTGAGCATCACCGAGCGCACCGTCAAATTCCACATCAGCGCCATCCTCAGCAAACTCGCCGCCGCTAACCGCACCGACGCCGTGCGCATCGCCGTGCAGCGGGGCCTAATTACCCTCGATGGTCAGGTATGATGTTTGTCTCTCGCCAAGGCGCAAAGCACGCTAAGGCCGGGCAGGTGCCGGTCTCCTGAATGACATGCCGTGGCTAGAAGGAGACCGGCACCTCGGCTTACCCTCGTCCGCCTGCTACCACATGCCACAAGGTGCCGGTCTCCTTATTTCGATTCTTTGTGCTTGTGTGCCTTTGTGTGAGTCTCTTCTTCTCTTTGCGAACTTCGCGGCTTGCGAAAGCTTCTTCTCTTTGCGAGCTTTGCGACTTTGCGAGAGCCTCCTCTCCTCTTTGTGCCTTTGTGTGAGTCTCCTCCTCCTGTACCAAAGTCCAGCCCAATGCTGATCCGAGGGCCGACGCATGAGCGCAGGGCGGCGTGCTATCGTTGTTTTTGCCCAGCAAGTCTTTGCTGCGCAGAAAGGAACAACGATGCACACCGCACTGATAACCGGCGCGTCCCGTGGGCTGGGCCTGGCCCTGGCCCGCGCCCTGGCTGCCCAGGGCTGGCAGCTTATTCTTGATGGCCGCAATGCCGAAGCCCTTGAGTCTGCCCGCGCCGAACTGCCCGCAACTGCCACCATCCGCGCCATCCCCGGCGATGTCGCCGACCCGACTCACCGCCTGGCCCTGGCCGAAGCGGCGCACGCCCTGGGCGGCCTAGATGCGCTGGTCAACAATGCCGGGGTGCTTGGCCCCAGCCCCCAGCCCCAGCTGCTGGATTACCCCCTCGACACGCTGGAAGCGGTCTACCGGACGAATGTGATTGCGCCGCTGGGCGTGGTTCAAGCCCTGCGACCATGGCTACGGGAGGGCGCACGCATCATCAACATCACCAGCGATGCCGCCGTGGAAGCCTACCCCGGCTGGGGCGGCTACGGCAGCAGTAAAGCCGCGCTCGAACAGCTCTCGGCCATTCTGGCGGTGGAAAACCCGCACTGGCGTGTGTACCATGTAGATCCCGGCGACATGCGCACGGTGATGCACCAGGAGGCCTTTCCTGGCGAAGA
>JALONX010000768.1 GCA_025454695.1 Chloroflexaceae bacterium | reverse complement strand
GAAGGGCGAGCGGCTGGGCACGGTGGAAGAGAGCTTTATCGCCCGCTTGAAACCAGGCGACAAGTTCACCTTTGCCGGGCGGGTGCTGGAATTTGTGCGCGTGCGGGAGATGACAGCCTGGGTGCGCCGCGCCCCCGACTCATCGCAAGCCGTGCCGCGCTGGTCGGGCAGGCGCATGGCGCTGTCGGGGGAACTGGCCGCCGCCGTGCGCCAGAAACTCGACGACGCCCGCAACGGCGTGTTTGAGGAGGCGGAGATGCTGGCGCTGCGACCCATTCTGGCCTTGCAGGCGAAGTGGTCGGCCATACCGGCCCTGGATGAACTGCTGGTTGAACGGGTGCAGACTCGCGACGGTCACCATCTCTTTTTCTACCCCTTTGAAGGGCGGCTGGTGCATGAAGGGCTGGCGGCGCTGTTTGCCTACCGCCTGTCGCGGGTGCAGCCCAGCACCTTTACCTGGGCGGTGAACGACTACGGCTTTGAACTGCTCTCGGCGACGCCCGTCGAGACGCACGATTTTGCGTTTCTCCAAGACTCGGCCAACCTGCTTGACGACATGCTGGCCAGCCTCAACGCCGCCGAACTGGCCAAACGTCAGTTCCGCGAGATCGCCCGCGTGGCCGGGCTGGTGTTTCCCGGCATGCCTGGCGAACGCCGCAGCAGTAAACATTTGCAGGCTTCAAGCAACCTCTTCTACGATGTATTTCAGCAGTATGACCCGCAGAACCTGCTGCTCTACCAGGCTCGCCGCGAGGTGCTGGAGCGGCAGCTGGAAGAAAGCCGACTCACGGCGGCGCTGGCCCGGCTGCGGGCCGGCAAGGTGATGCTGCGGGAGGTGGCCCGGCCCACCCCGCTGGCCTTCCCGCTGCTGGTAGACCGGCTGCGCGAAAAGCTTTCGTCCGAGAAGCTGGCCGACCGGGTGCGCAACATGCAGCTTCAGCTGGAAAAAGCGGCGGGGTGAGGCTGAACGGCTCTCACAAAGGCACAAAGGCACAAAGGCCGTTTAGAAGCACGTTCATCGGTTATTGTGTGTGTCTTTGCGTCTTTGCAAGAACCATTTTCGGCAAACGTTTAGCTACCCACCCGCCGCACTTGCACCGCAACCGGGCCTGCGGGCCGCAGGGTGATCAGCGGCAGCGGGCGAACGGGAGCTGTAGTAAGTAGTTCAAACTGCACCGCCTGGGCCAGGGTTGCCAGCACAATCTGCCCTTCCATCAAGGCGAAATGGTTGCCAATGCACTGACGCGGCCCGTCGCTAAACGGCATGTAGCTGTGGCGGGGCAACTGTCGCTCCCGTTCTGGTGTAAAGCGATCAGGGTCAAAGCGTGTTGGCTCAGCAAAGATGGCCGGGTTGCGATGCAGCGAATAGACGCTGATTCCCATAATCGTGCCTGCGGGGATGGTGTAGGGGCCAAGTTGTGTGTCCTGCTTGGGCTGGCGGGCAATGGAGTGGGCCGGTGGATAGAGCCGCATGCTTTCCTTAAATACCTGCATGGCGTAGGGCAGGTTCGGCAAATCATCAAGCGTGATCGGACGACCGCCCAGCACGGTGGTCGCTTCGGCCCGCAGCCGTGCGGCAATCTGCGGGTGTTGCGCCAGCAAATACCAGGCCCAGACCAGTGCATTGGCGGTGGTTTCAAAGCCCGCCAGAAAGAGCGTCACAGCCTCATCGCGCACCTGGCTGCGGCTCATCGGTTCGCCGGTCTCGGCGTCGGTGGCTTGCAGCAGCATGGAAAGCAGATCGCCCCGGTCTTCGCCCGAAGCGCGTCGTTGGTCAATAATGCGATAGATCAGCTCATCGAACACGGTGATGGCCTGGTGGAGGCGGCGATTGGTGGGCGTGGGCCATGTGGTGGGCAGCGGCACAAAAGCTCGTATCATGCGGTCAACGCTGTGGAGCGCCGTCACCAGCGCGTCGCTAATTGCCGCCCCTTCCGTTTGTACATCAACCCCAAACAGCGTTTTGCCCACAATCTCCAGGGCAATCTGGTGCATTTCATGCATCAGGTCAAGTTGTTCCCCGTCGCGCCAGCGGGCCTGGGCATGGTGGGCCACAGCTGCCATCGTTTCCACATAGGCCGCAATTCGCCGGTGCTGGAAGGCCGGGGCCACCAGGCGGCGCTGGCCCCGATGGCGCTCCTGGAGCGTCGAAAGCAGGCCGTCGCCCAGCAGCGGGCGCAAGTAGCTGCGTAAGGCGCGAGTCTTCTCAAAGGCCGCGTCGTTATCCACCAGGATGGTGTGAATATAGTCGAGATCGTAGACCATCACCACCCTGCGGGGGCCGATACGAAAGGCTGCAATCGGGCCGAGTTGCGCGCCCAGGCGCTGGTGAAAGCTGAGGCGGTCGCGGCGCACATCTAGCAAATGGCCCAGGATTGGCAGCCCCGGCAGCTGCGGGATCGCAGACGGTTGCATGGCGACAGACATAGTTCCTCCTGTATTTATCAGGCCCGGGCGGTTGTGTCAGTTTATGCTGAATGGTGATGGTGTGTAGTATACCAGTAAGTCAAGAATTGGTAAACTCGTACCAGCTGCGCGAGCCACCATGCAAAACACCTCTGGCATTGGCCCGCGTACTGCGAGTTGCTGCCAGAGGTGGTGCATCATCTCTGAAACGGACGTATGAACTGATTGCCAGGTTGTGTCTAAAACTAGCTCAGGTTAGCCCTTCGCTGGCCAGCTGCATGTGGAGAATGGTTGAAAAGCGATCCACATACCCGGCCAGCGCTGGCAGCCGGGTCGCTTCGGCCAGGGCTGCGGCCTGGGCGCGAGCATCGCTCCACAGCTTCAGCAGGTCATCGCGGGCGGGGCACGCACGCAGGGCCGCCGCCAGGCGGGCCACATCTGCACGAGCGGCCAGGTCTTCCAGCTGAACCCAGCCTCTGGCCAGGGCGTAGATCACCAGGCCGCTGGAAAAGTCGCCGTGGGGCAGCTCACGCTCCCAGGTTGTCACCCAGTTGCCAATCTGCGACATCTGCTGGGTGAGCAGAAAAATTTGTGTCAGCGGCTTGATATGCTCGGGCTGCAACCCCGGCACAAACAGCAGGTCAATCAACCCGGAAAGATAGACATGAATGGTGTGGGGAATGACATGCAGGTAGCGCTGCCAGTCGGCAGCGGCGCGGGCGGCCACCAGGTAGCCCGGCGCGGTGGCATAGGCCTGGGCAAACGGGGTCTGGTTTGCGGCCCCGTTGTCAAGGGCCAGGTGCAGGCTATAGCGAAAACTGTCAAGCCACTGGCCATAGGCGGCCTCCAGGTAGGGCTTCAGCAAGCGGTAGTTCGGCGTGGCCTGGAGTTCCTGCTGCACCATGCGCCACACATCGCGAATCATGTCGTAGAGGTCGCTGTCGTCATCGGGCAGTTCGCCCTGCATGGCCTGCACGGCCCGCTCAAAAATCACCTCGCTGCGGGCGTTGTCGCAAATATCGTCCAGCAAAATAGTGAGAAAGGCCGAGTGGCACTTCAACACGTTGGATGTGTGCATGGTCTCATCAGCCAGCTTGAGGCTGGTGATTTGAAAAGCACACTGCACCCACTTCCACAGGTAGTTCGTGCGGCGCTCGTAGATGTCGGG
>JALONX010000078.1 GCA_025454695.1 Chloroflexaceae bacterium | reverse complement strand
CCGATTCTGCATCGTTAACGTGTTGCATGATCAGTAGTACTGGCTTTACTCAAACACACTAATATCGGGAATGGGACAAACATTTCGCCATCATTGCCACTGAGTCGGCGGAATAACAATATCCTGGCGCGCATTTCGACGCCGTGACGTCATCGATCAGCCGTAACGTAAAGTAACGCAGTAGCATAACCTAGCGTAGTTTTCAATCGAGACAACGACGTGTCTGACGATAAAACCCTTCCACACTGTACTACCTATCCATGCCTCCCCCACCATTCCCTTACCGCATCCTCCTTCCACTCTTTCGCCCAACAACCGATCGGAGCGACAGATGCATATATTTATACGTCGCCAATACGTACACGTCGCACACGTTGTTTTCCCTTGCCGTCAAAAACGATATTAAATCGTTTCTGGCGCCCATTCCCGGTCTCGGCCAGACTCTCAGCTCAGCTTCGGGACCGTCTGGCTCCTAGTCCGAACGCCGCCGTCCTTCCGCCGCCGATGTGAGATGGAAAAATCTGCAACGAACGGCCACGCTGTGTCGACGGACGGACGCACGGCAAGATCCACGGGACGTCTCTGGAGGGCTGTTTTGGTGACGACGGGTGGGAATGGCGCGTCGCCGTGCTTTTCGTCGTCGCTCGATGGGGATCCCTTTCCGGTTGGCCGATTGAGTCTGCCTGCGGCGGCTCTGAAAGGTCCGCTTGGTTTCACCGGCCCGTACCCGGCGTTAACGTAATCGATAAGTCCCGGGAGAAGAATATCGTGAACGAGCGAATATAGCGTGTGTTGCTCGTCGTTCGACGTCTACTATATAGCCCTCCGCTCTGGAAGTACTTCCGGTTTCGCGTAGAAATGGCCGCTGGCGGCTCCAGTCTTTTGTATTCATGAGGGCCAACAGGGAGCGGATGCTATTAATGAGTCTGAGTGAACAATGGCGTACCTGTAGATCAAAGCAAACCAACTGGCTGATGTAAGACAGACCGATGGAATGGTGTGGGGGTAAGCTCTCAGACCTTCTGTTCGTCTCAGGATTCCTGGTAAGGCGTCTGCGTGTATCGTTGACCAACGCCACAGGACAGGATCACAGCAGTGTCACATCGACGCGATCGCTTGGCAGTTAACCACCAAAAAGTGTATTGGTCGTTGGGTTTTATTGCCACCGCCGCGTGAGGTTGGACAGGGGAAGGAAGAGACGACGGGACTGACGAAGGGTAACTGTTTATATTTCGTCGCCGTTCGATTCGCTAGACAGCATTAATTTAGCAGAGAAAACTGCTTCGAACGTAAAAGCGTTAACTTGAGCACAAACAGGATGAGCCGAGAATAACACGATCAATTATTAGTACATCTTCATCATATTTACATGAATGATCTGTGAGGGGAGTTTCTCTGTCGCCAATGCCCCTGATTGTCATTCCGACCGAAGGGAGGAATCTGCATTGCGCTGCATTGAAGACCCCTCACTCCGTTCGGGGTGACAACGAATGGCGAAGAAAACATCGTTGACAGACGCTCTGGAATGGCCCGTCGGCAAATACCACCGTTCGAGGTGACAACGAATAGCGAAGAAAACGTCGTTGACAGGCTACTTAGACTGACAGAACACGACGGCAACACTTGGTAACATGCCGTTCACGTCCGCGCCCCGATTTTGCCGCCCCCCAGCAATAGAAACTTGCTATACTGCCTCTCAACGGGAATTGAGATGGAAGTTCCCACACGCTTATGGAGGCAACATTGATGTTTCGTCTACCCAAAATTTTGTTGATGCTGTTTATTGGCGTGTTTGCGCTTGCCGCCTGTGGCCAGCAGCAAATCACTGCCGAAGAAATTGTGTCGCGCATGCAGCAGGCCCGCGACACGATGCAGGATGTGCATGCAACGGTGGCCTTCAACTTCGTCACCAATGAGCACAATGGCTCGCTGACGGTTGAGGGCTGGATGAAGAAGACCTACCAGACCGACGCCAACGGCAAGCCGATCTACAAGGTGCGCGGCGTGGTGCTGGAAGCCAGCGAGGCCGACATGGTTGGCGCAACCGTGGTGAGCGACGGCAACACCTTCTGGGCCTATAGCCCGAAGGAGAACAAGGTTGTCACCGGCACGCGGGCCGACATGCAGAACCGCGCCCCGACTGACCCCGCCGGGGCTACTCAGGCCCTGCAGGATGTGGTGCAGCGTGGGCTGGACGCGGTGAACCTGGAAGTGCTGGGCGAAGAGCAGGTGGCCGGGCAGAACACCTGGAAGGTGAAGGTGACGCCGAAGCCCGAAACGACCCAGCAGCTCAACTTGAGCAACATTGTGGAAGCCACCATGTGGGTGGATGTGGAAAAGGCCCTGCCGCTGAAGCTGGACGTGGATGCCAAGGACATGGGCACTGGCAACGCCGAGGTACGCTCTATTGAGCTGAACCAGGGCCTCGACGACAGCCTCTTTACCTTTACCCCACCCGCTGGCGCGGAAGTAGTGCAGGCCAAAGACCTGGCCGAAAAGGCTGCGCCCCAGGTCGCCACGCTCGATGAAGCCCGCGCTGCGGTGGATTTCCCGCTGCTGACGGCGGGCAGCACGCCCAACGGGGCAACTCTGGTGGAAGTGCGCTTGCTCGGCAAAGAAACCGTTATCCAGAACTATGCTGGCAGCGGGGTGAACTTTAGCCTGGTGCAGGGCAAAGCGGGCACCGGGGCCGACCGGCAGCCTCCGGCGGACGCCAATGTGCAGCAGGTGACGGTGCGGGGCCAGACTGCCACGCTGATCACCGGCCAGGGCGGTAGCCTGTTGCGCTGGCAGGAAAACGGTGTACGCATTGTCGTCGCCGGTTCGCTCAGCGGCAACGACGCGATTGCAGTGGCTGAAGGACTGAAGTAGAATCGTGAAACGTGAAACGTGGAGCGTGACAATCATGTTCACGTTTCACGTTTCACGTTTTTGTTGTAGACTTTCTGTATGAACGATTCATCCATTCTCATCCGCGCACACGCCCTTGCCCGCCGCTATGCCATGGGCAAGACATTTGTGGATGCCCTGGGCGGGGTTGACCTGGAGATCGAGCGGGGCGAGTTTGTGGCTCTGGTGGGGCCAAGCGGCTCCGGCAAATCTACTTTGCTGCATCTGGTGGGCGGCCTGGTGCGGCCCACCGGCGGCGAAATCTGGGTGGATGGGCTGGAGTTGGGCCGCAGCAGCGACTCGCAGCTGGTGGCCTACCGCCGCGATGTGCTGGGCTTTGTTTTCCAGAGCTTCAACCTGATGCCGGTGCGCAGCGCGGCAGAAAATGTGGAAGTGCCGCTGATGCTTTCGCGCGTGCCGCCGAAGCAGCGCCGCGAGCGTGCCCTGAACCTGCTGGGGCAGCTTGGCCTGCGGGCCAGGGCCGACCACAAACCCAGCGAACTCAGCGGCGGCGAACAGCAGCGGGTGGCGATTGCCCGCGCTCTGGCCAACCGCCCCAAACTCATCCTCGCCGACGAGCCAACCGGCAACCTCGACAGCAAAACTGGCAGCGAAATTATGGCCCTGCTCCAGCGGCTCATCCGCGACGAGGGCCTGACCCTGCTGCTGGTGACCCACGACATGCAGGTGGCCAGCTACGCTGACCGCATCGTACACCTGCTGGATGGCAACATCCGCATGGTGGAAGAACGCCCCGCCAGACCCGAGCCAGACCTCGCTCTTAGGTAAGCTCTCGCGAAGCGCGCAAAGAAACCTACATCTCTCACCAAGGCACGAAGGAGCCGCTGATGCACGCGCCTGCGGCTCCTTTGTGCTTTGGTGAGCAACGGCTGCCTACATACTTTTGAGCATGTGTACTCAACCAGTGGCTTCAGTTTAACATGAAGTAGTTGCGAATTGACATTTGTTAGAATATATTTACTTTTTATATCAGATGCCAAGCACTGGCAGGTACAGATTGGTTCTCGCCCTATGTTATACGTCAAAAACCTTTTGGAATACCCCTCCTACGGATTGTCACGGACAAGTTCACGGCTCGCCAACCAGTATGGCCCGGCGCATTCAGCAGGTGGCCCATTGCGCAGCACCTCGAATGTTTGCCAAGGAGCTGGCCCATCAGCAATCCTGCCACCGCCAACTTGCACCTGGTCGCCGATGTGGGCGAGGATGTGGCCCGTGTCGTCTTGAATGGCGAGTTTGCCTCCATCATCCACCAGGGTGTAGGCAGCGGGCCAGATCGCCACAATACTGCTCTGTCCGTCCAATGATTGAAGGTGGACACAATTGTCTATTACGGCTAACCTGGCAGTCCTGAGCGCCAGCGGATACGGTGGCGGTGGGCTGACGGGTGCCTGCCGAGGGAAATGGACGGTGACGGTGGTTTGGGTTCCGCCAACAGCTACGGTTGTCGTTTCCTGCTGCCCACACGCATTCAGCAGCAGGAGGACAGCGATACATACGAGGCGGTACATCATCGTTACAGGCTCCTATCTGCAAAGAGGACTGATGTCATGCAGACGGTAGGAATTGGCAAATGGTTCCTCAAATTGGCACACGCCCAGTCTAGCATCCGTCTAGACTGGGCGCTAACATAACCACAAAAGCACAAAGGGACAAAAAGCACTCACAAAGGCACGAAGGAATGTAAACAGAAGTGCGTAAGTGCTTACTTTGTGCCTTTGTGAGAGCAAAAAGAGCAACAAAAAACGGGGTGCCATGCGCTTGCATGGCACCCCGTCATCATGTCAACCCGTCACCCGGTCAAGCGTTAGTCTCGCCGTCGTGGGCGGGGGCGATCACCGCCGCGGTCACCACCACGGTCACCGCCGCGATCCCGGTCGCCCCGGAACCCGCCACGGTCGCCGCCGCGATCGCCACGGGGGCCACCGCCGCCGTTGCTACGGGGGGCTGCGCCAGCGGCCTTGCGGTCTTCCGCCGACTCGCCGGTGAGAATGGCCCGGCGGCTCAGGCTGATCTTGCCGTTGACCCGATCCACGTCAATCACCATGACGTTGATCTCATCACCGAGCTGCACCACATCTTCCACATTCTCCACCCGGCTATCGGCAAGCTCGCTCACATGCACCATGCCGTCCTTGCCAGGCAGAATGTTGACGAAGGCACCAAAAGGCATAATCTTGACGACTTTGCCCAGGAAGACATCGCCGATCTTGGCTTCACGGGTCAAACCTTCCACCATCGCCACGGCCTTTTTGGCCGCTTCGCCGTCGGCAGTGGCCACAAACACGCGGCCATCATCCTCCACGTCAATCGTGGCTCCAGTGGCCTCGATGATGCTGCGAATGGTCTTGCCGCCGGGGCCGATAAGGGCACCGATCTTCTCGACCGGAATTTGCAGCGTGATGATGCGCGGCGCGGTTGCCGCAAGTTCTTCACGGGCTGTGCTGATCACCGCGTTCATCTTGTCGAGGATGAAAAGGCGGCCATCACGGGCCTGGGCAAAGGCCTGCCGCATGATATCGTAGGTAATGCCAGTGGTCTTGATGTCCATCTGCAGGCCGGTCACGCCTTCTGATGTCCCGGCGACCTTGAAGTCCATGTCGCCAAGAGCGTCTTCCAGGCCCTGAATGTCGGTCAGCACCTTCCACTTGCCGCCCTCGCCGGTGATGAGTCCCATCGCCACGCCAGCCACGGGCCGCTTAATCGGCACACCAGCGTCCATTAAGCTGAGGCTGCTGCCACACACGCTGGCCATGGAAGAGCTGCCGTTGGAGCTTAGCACCTCGCTCACCAGGCGCATGGTGTAGGGAAACTCGTTTTCATCCGGCAGCACCGCATAGAGCGAACGCTCGGCCAGGGCACCGTGGCCGATGTCGCGGCGGCGGGGCGAGCCAAGGCGCTTGGCCTCGCCAGTGCTGAAGGGCGGGAAGTTGTAGTGGTGAATGTAGCGCTTGGTCGTTTCCACGCCCAGGTCATCCAGCCGCTGCTCTTCGCCGGGCGAACCGAGCGTGGTGATGGTCAGCACCTGTGTTTGCCCACGGGTGAACAGGCCTGAGCCGTGGACACGGGGAATGACGCCAACATCCACGCTGATCGGGCGGATTTCACGGGGGTTGCGCCCGTCCACCCGCAGGTCATTGTTGAGGATGGCGCTGCGCACCTCTTCCTTCAGCAAGGCCTCAAAGGCTTTGGAAACGGCTTTGGCACGGGCCTCAACCTCCTCCTCCGGCTCATCGGCGGTGAAGTGGGCAATCACATCGTCCTTCAGCTTCTGGGTGTCGGTGTCGCGCACCATCTTGTTGCGGTCGTTGACGGCTTCACGCAAGCGGTTGCCCATGTAGGCCGCAATCGACTCTTCCAACGACGTGTCAACCGCTGGTGCGACAAACTCCTGCTTGGGCTTGCCGCACAGCGCCACCAGCTGCTCCTGCAAGTCGCAGAGCTGCTTGCACACCGCGTGGCCCTGAATAACGCCTTCCAACATCTCATCTTCAGTTAGTTCGTAAGCCCCGGCCTCCACCATCAGCACGGCGTCTTTGGTGCCAGCCACCACCAGGTCGAGGCGGCTGTGCTCCAGGTCGGCCATAAAGGGATTGGTGATCAGTTCACCATCCAGGTGCCCCATCTGCACTGCGCCGACCGGCCCCTTAAAGGGCAAGCCGCTAATGGCCAGAGCGGCAGACGCGCCGATAATGGCGAGCGGGCCTGGGTCGTTGATCATGTCAATCGAGAAGGTGGTGATGATGACCTGAACTTCGTTATAGTAGCCTTTGGGGAAGAGTGGGCGCAATGGCCGGTCGGTGAGGCGCGAGGTGAGAATGGCGGTGGTGGTGGGCTTGCCTTCGCGCTTAAAGAAGTTGCCAGGGATCTTCCCTGCCGAATACATACGCTCTTCGTAGTCAATCGTCAGCGGAAAGAAGTCGGCCCCTTCCCGCGCCCCGCCGCCAACGACCGTCGCCAGCAGCATTGTGTCTCCATACCGTACCGTGACAGCGCCATCGGCCTGTTCGGCAAACTGGTTTGCCGTAATGGTCAATGTGCGCCCGGCAATCTCCGCACTGACGGAGTGAACCTGCCGTTCTTCAGACATGTGAACCTTTCCTCTTCATAACTTACAAGCTGGTGATTGCTCTGTGCAATCATCAGTTACGTGTGGCGTGTTCGGCACTGGAGGCTAGCAACCGGCGGTGAGACTTACAGCAACGCTTGCCACCCTCCAATCCCGAACATGCGCCGGAAAACCGTAATCTACAGCAACAAAGCACCAGCGTCACAGAGGTACGCTGGTGCTTGCATCAAGAGAACAACACCATCCGACTCACGAATTAGCGCCGCAGGCCAAGGCGCTCAATCACCGTGCGATAGCGTTCCTTGTCCTTATGGTTCAGGTAATTCAGCAGACGGCGGCGGCGACCAACGAGCTTTAACAGGCCACGGCGGGAGTTATGGTCGTGGATGTGGATGCGGAGATGATCGACGAGCTGATTAATCCGTTCGGTGAGCAAGGCCACCTGCACTTCGGGCGAGCCTGTATCACCACCGTGCGTCTGGTAGCCGGTAATGATGGACGTTTTTTCCTCTTTTTCAAGCGCCACAGGTACCTCCTCGGTAATCGCGCACAGGCCGGCGCAGGCCTGGCGTTCACATAATATTGTCAGCATTATACCACACCCCCCTGCTTCCCGCTATGGCAGGAAGCTGAGATGGCCCGACGGACTCACAATCCATCGTGTCCTGTTCAATCGGAAGGTGTGTACAGGCGTTATACCCCCGAAGAGCCGAGCCGTCTGGGTTTCCAGGTCACATAGCTGAACGAAGCGTGGCCAGGAATGAGAACCAGCAGAGCTGCAAACACAAGCTGCTCCACCTCAGCTTCATGCATAGCCCTAAAAGTAACCATGCAGCGACTAGGGTTTACCCTGGTTTCTTGCAATAATTTCACATGGTAAGCTGCATCTCGCAATGCAGTTGTATTGCGAAATGCAGTTACAAACCCTTTACCAGCATTTATAAACCCCATTGTACTACGGAAAGGTGAACACTGTCCCATGCTGTACAGTAGCCCCGCTTTTGCCCGCCTTGTTTTTCACCAGTTTCGCACCAACCCGAACCTCGTTACCGCTGTGTAACAACACAAAGACCCTGTTCTAAGCAAGATCTCCTGCTCGGCAACCTATTTGTTCAACGTGTTGAACCGCATGTACTGCTGTGCATAGCACCAGTTGTTTTTTGCTGTGTGTTTTTTGTTATGCAAAAACAAGGCAAATTATATGTTGCATTTCACATTGTTATTGCAGCGCCTGATGTTGTTACCTCTGCTCGCTCTGCTAGTAGGATGTAGCTGGACTCCCGCTGCCACTGTGCCTGCCCCGATAAACGTTGCTCCTGCCTCGGAGGTAGCTCCGGCCCTGCCCGCCCCGGTGCGGCAGCCCCGGCTACTGGTGCCCACGCCGCTTCCTGCCGGTTCGCCAGAACTGCAACTGGAGATAGCCGAGATGCGTGCCCTGCGGGCAACCCTGAGTGAACCGCAGCAGGAGGCCATGCGGGCCTGGGACAGTGGGGCCGTGCTGCGCTGGAACAAAACTGCCCGCGACCTGGTGGCTCGCTACCGGCTCGACCCGCTGACCGCCACACGGGTCTACACGCTGTTGAGCCTGGCCCAGCACCAGGCGTTGCAAGTAGCGGCGGAGAACCAGCGCTTCTATGGACGACAGATGCCGCCAGTAGCGGGGGCCGAACCGCTGCTTACCAGCAGCGCCCCGGCAGCCTACCCTTCTGAGCATGCGGCTCTGGCAGCGGCCTCGGCGACGGTGTTAAACGAATTCTTCCCCGGTGAGACCCAGCAGATTGAGGCTAGCCGAACTGAACAGCAGGAAAGCCGCCTCTGGGCCGGGCTGAACTGCCGCAGCGACCTGCTGGCAGGCGATGCGCTGGGCCGCGAGATCGCCACCACGGTGCTGAACCAGAGCCGCGATGAAGTCAACCAGTTGACCCAGGTGCAAGAATGGCCCGCTGGCCCAGACAAATGGCGCATTGACCAGGACGACCCGATGCCGCCGCTCCTGCCCGCCTGGAGCACGCTCACGCCCATGCTGATGGAGCGGGCCGACCAGTTTCGTGCCCCGCCGCCGCCCGCCTTTGGCTCGCCAGCGTTTCAGGCGGCGCTGGCCGAAGTGCGCCGCATTAGCGACACGCGCACCCCTGAACAGGAGGCCCTGGCAAAGAAATGGGCGTATGGCCTGGGCACACCCACACCACCCGGTGCCTGGAACGAGATCGCCGCCGACCTGATTGCAAAGCGGCAACTACGTGACAGCGAAGCAGCACGGCTCCTGGCCTACCTCAACATGGCGCTCTACGACACGGGCATCAGCACATGGGACACGAAATATCACTACTGGCTGATACGGCCCTTTCATGCGGATACAGCCATTACCACGGTGGTTCGTCGCCCGCCCCACCCGAGCTACAGCTCGGGGCATAGTGCATTTTCGGGGGCAGCGGCGGCTTTTCTAAGCAAAGTGTTTCCCGATCAAGCAAAAAGCGTAGAAAAACTAGCCAAAGAAGCATCGGAATCACGCATTGTTGGCGGTATTCATTATCGTTTTGATTGTGAGGCGGGCCTGGATTCAGGCCGGGCGATCGGATTATTGGCGTTTGAACGAATGAGTCGGCCTGAGTAGTTCTTTTATGCTCATGAGTACGTTTTGTTGGCATTACTTTTTACTCGTACATCGCGCAAGGATTTCACACCATGAGTCGGGTCTTCATGCATCGTAGAACAGGCAGCGGCGTGCTGCTGGCGCTGCTGGTGTTGCTCGTGTCGGTGCTGCCGGGGCTGGTTCCGGTGGCGGTGGTGCAGGCTGCCGGAAATGTCACCGGCACGGTATTTCAGGATTATAACGGCAACGGCGTGCGCGACACCAGCGGCACCGCGCCGAATCTGGCCGTAGATCGGGGCATTGGCGGCGTGACGGTGACGGCCTACGATGCTAGCGGCAGCGCCGTTGCAACGGCAACCTCAAGCAGCGTGGCGGCGACGCTCGGCCAGTACACCCTGAACCTGGCGGCGGTGCCGAACGGCACGCCCCTGCGGATTGAATTTACGACCCTGCCTGTGGGCTTCTTCCCTGGCCCACAGGGCAGCAGCAACACTAGCAGTGTGCGCTTCCTCAGCACCACGGCGGCGGCCCAGGGCAATGTGGATTTTGGCATCCTTCGCCCCAGCGAGTATTGCCAGAACAACCCTAACCTGGCGTCTACATGTTTTGTGAACGGCCTGCCCGACAACACAACCCCAAGCGACGTGATTGTGAAGTGGCCCTACACCAATTCGGGCAGCAGCATGACTGGCAAAGCCATGATTGCCGACAAAGACGAGATTGGCTCGGTCTGGGGCCTGGCCTACCAGCGCAGCACGCAAACCCTTTACAGTGCAGCGTTTCTTAAGCGCCATGTGGGCCTGGGGCCAAACGGCCTGGGCGCGATCTACCGCACCGATGGCAGCGCCAGTGCCGCTGGCAGCAGCACACTTTTTTTTGATCTGGCGAGCGTGCCCGGCATGAACCTGGGCACGATTCCCTCCAATGCGACCCGTGGCCTGGGCGGTGTTTTGGCGCCCTCGAATGATACGGCGGCGTTTGCGGCAGTTGGCAAGGTTGGCCTGGGCGATATTGATATTGCCGATGATGACAGCACGCTCTGGGTCGTTAATCTCTACCAGAAACGGCTGGTGCGCGTGCCGACCACTGCACCCTCAGCCAGCAATGTTTCCAGTTACGACATTCCCAATCCTGGCTGTGTTGGCGGTGAACACCGGCCCTTTGGCCTGGATTACCATCAGGGCAATGTCTATGTTGGTGTGGTGTGTGATGGGCAGAGTTCGGCCAATCGGGCCAACCTGCGGGCCTACATCTACCGCTTTGATCCTGCTACGGCGACCTTTACCAGTGTGCTGTCGTTTCCGCTGAGCTATGGCAAAGGGCCAGCCCACGCCACTGCCCCCAACGGCACCACCCTGCCGTGCACAGGCTGGAATTATTGGAGCGATAGTGCAACGCTTTCGTGTGCTGCGAGTTCCTCGGTGGTAGGAACGCGAGCCATCAACCCCCAGCCAATTCTCGCCGACATTGAATTTGATGTGGATGGTTCGATGATCCTGGGCTTTATGGATCGGGCGGGCCACCAGTGGGGTCACGCCAATTATGGCCCAACCGCCGGGAATACCACCCCCCATGCGGGCATTCTTGGCGGCGATGTATTGCGGGCCTACAACAACAATGGCACCTTTGAACTGGAGAATAACGGCACCGCCGGGCCAGTGAGCGGCGGCGTTGGCAACGGTCAGGGGCCAGGTGGCGGCGAATTCTATGTTGGCGAGCGCGGGCTTACAACTACGAGTTACGCATCTGGGTATGTGCATAACGAGACTTCAATGGCGGGGATGGCCCTGCTGCACGGCTCGGGTGAAGTGGCACTGAACGCGATGGATCCAACTGACATTGTTAATTCCGGTGGGGTGGCCTTTTTGAGCAACAGCACCGGGGCGCGGGTTGACAGCTATCTGCTCTATGACACCGGCACCACCAACAGCGGCACCTTTGGCAAAGGCAATGGCCTGGGCGACATGGAGCTGATGTGTAACGCCGCGCCGATTGAAATTGGCAACCGCATCTGGCGGGATGACGATGGCGACGGTGTGCAGGACGCAAACGAGCCGGGAATTGCCGGTGTCACCGTGCGGCTGTATGACAACGGCGGTACCCTTATTGGCACGGCGATTACCGATGCTAACGGCAACTACTCCTTCAGCAGTGCCATCGGTACCAGCACCACTAGTGCCCGCTACGGCCTGCCACTTGCGCCCAACAGCAGCTACAGCATCCGCCTCGACAACCCCGCCGACTACAGTGGCAGCGGCCCGCTGGCGGGCTTGGCCCTGACGACGGCCAACACGGGCAATGGCGCTGCTGGCTCGCCGGAAGATGCCCGCGACTCAGACGCGACGGAGATCAGCCCCACCGACATGCGCATGGCCGTGACGACCGGTGGTGCTGGTGCGAACGATCACACCTTTGATGCAGGCTTTGTGCCGCTCTATAGCCTGGGCAACCGGGTCTGGTTCGATGGCGACAATAGCGGCACCATCAACGGCAGCGAGTCCGGGGTAGATGGCGTGACGGTGCGCCTGCTCGACAGTGCCGGAAACGATATTGACAGCGACCCGGCCACACCCGGCGTGCAACCCACTGTCACCACCACGGCGGACGGTGGCTACTACCGCTTCGACAACCTGCCTCCTGGCGACTACCGGGTGGAGGTGGAGGCGAGCAATTTTACGGGTAGCGGGGCACTGGCGGGCACCCGCAGCAGCACGGGTGCAGGGCAGGAGGCCGACCCGAATAGTAACGGCGACCGCAACGACAACGGCCTCGACACGCCCGTGGGCGGTGCGATCCGCTCGGGAGTGATAACGCTGGGCGCAGCAGCGGAGCCGACCGGCGAGAGTGACTTGGCCCCCAGTGGGCAGGGCAACCGCGACGCTTACGCCAATATGACGGTGGATTTCGGTTTCTTCACGCCAGTGAGTCTGGGCAACTATGTCTGGCTGGATGCGGATGCGGACGGCGTGCAGGACAGTGGCGAGTCGCCCCTTTCAGGCGCGGCGGTGCAACTCTTCCTGGCCGACGGCATAACTCCAGCGCTCGATGTGAACGGCAACCCCGTGGGCAGCATCACCACGGACAGTGACGGGCTGTATCGCTTTACCAACCTGCCCCCCGGTGACTATGTGGTGCGGGTGACGCCCCCTGCGGGCTACCTGCCCACGAGCAGCGGCGGCGATCCAGATAACGACAACCCCACTGACAGCAATGGCAACCCCGTGCCGGGCCAGCCCTATGTGCAGAGCCAACCAATCACACTTGTTGCGCAGGGTGAGCCGACCAACGATGGTGACAGCGATAGTAACAGCAACATGACAGTGGACTTCGGCTTCGTGCCCTACAGCCTAGGCAACCGGGTCTGGCGTGATGACGATGACAGTGGCACGATCAACGGCACCGAAACCGGCATTGACGGCGTGACGGTGGAGTTGTACGCCGCTGATGGG
>JALONX010000767.1 GCA_025454695.1 Chloroflexaceae bacterium | reverse complement strand
ATGGCGGCTACTACTTCCTGGAGATGAATACCCGCCTCCAGGTCGAACACCCCGTCACCGAACTGGTCACCGGCCTGGATCTGGTGCATCTCCAGTTCCGTATTGCCGCTGGCGAACGGCTGCCCTTCACGCAAGACGACATCACCTTTCGCGGCCATGCGATTGAAGTGCGCCTCTACGCCGAAGACCCGGTGAGCTACCTGCCCGCCACCGGCACCCTGGCCCTGCTCGACCCGCCCACCGGCCCCGGCGTGCGGGTGGATTCTGGACTCACCACCGGCGACGCCGTCACCGTCTACTACGACCCGATGATCGCCAAGCTGATTGTGCATGGGGCCGACCGCCCCGCCGCCATTGCTCGCCTCAGCCGCGCCCTGGACGACTACGCCGTGCTTGGACTCACCACCAACTTACCCCTGCTGCGGGCCATTGCCGCCCACCCGGCCTACGCCGCTGGCGACACCCACACCGGCTTTCTCGAAGCCAACCCGATGGACGCGGCCCCTCCCAGAGGTGTCCCGCCAGCGGTTCTGGCAGCCGCAGCCATGTGGGAAATGGAGCGCAGTGGCAGCCCGGCGCAAGGTGCCACCGCAGCGAGTCTGTTGCCATTTGAACATCTGTGGAGGGCCAATGGTGCAGGCGTGCCGCTGCGCTTCCGGGCGTCGGAGGCCAACTATCTGCTCCATCTCCAGGCCAGCGGCCCCACATGGGCCATAGACATAGACGGTCAGGCCTACCATGCCCGCCGCCTTGCCGCAGGCCCCGCCGAACTGGTGCTAGAACTCCGCCCGCCCGACGCCACCGCCACCAGCCACGAGCGCTTCCGCCTCGCCCGCGACGCTGCGAACGGCGACTTGCTGCTTGGCTGGCGCGGCGCAACCTACCGCCTGGCCCGCCCCGCGCCCCTCAGCGCAGACTCAGCCAGCCGCCAGGGCGGCCACGGCGGCGAAAGCCTCACTGCGCCCATGCCGGGCACGTTGATCAAAGTACTGGTGAGCGAAGGCGAGACGGTGAAAGAGGGCCAGCCATTGCTGGTGCTCGAAGCGATGAAAATGGAACACACCATCGTCGCCCCCCACGACGGCGTGGTGCAACGGCTGCCCTTCGCCGCCGGAGCCAGCGTCGCCGGGGGCGTCAGCCTGATTGAACTCGACGACGGGACTGAAGCACAGTAAGCGCCAGCGATAGGATGATAGGATGATAGGATGATAGGATTGATGGAAACACACAATTGTCGTGTGCCATCCAATCCTGTCAATCCTGTTAATCCTGTCCAAACATGCTGCCCCGTGCTGCCCACAATTCTTCTTCGTGAAGGTTTCTCTTCCCACCGTGAAGAGGTTATTCCGCCACCCACCCGGCCCCCGCGCTATGATCAAGCAGGGATTCCCTTGCCAGCGTAACAGAGCGGGAGGCAGATATGCACGACCTCATCATCATTGGCGGCGGCGCAGCGGCGCTCTCCGCAGCTTCGTATGGCTTGAGCAAACAGCTCAAAGTTCTGTTGTTGTATGAAACCCTGGGCGGCAAAACCGGGCGACACTTTACGATCAATTCGGAAGAAGATTATCTCGTTGGGCACATCCTTGTTCACATGGCGTTTCCCAATGACAAACCCATGGGCGAAGCGCAATTTGCCGGTGAAGAAGCCATCCACCTCTTCGAGCGCCAGATTCAGACCCGCTCAGGCATGGCCCTGCGCGACCGGGTGCTCTCCGTCGAGAAGAAAGGCGACGGCTTCAAGGTAACCACCGCCCTCCACGGTGTGCAGGAGACCACCGCCGTCATCATCGCCACTGGTGTCACCCCCATCACCCTTGATGTGCCGGGCGCACGGGAGTTTCTCGGCCAGGGGCTGGGCTACTCGGCCACCACCTACGCCCGCCTGGTGGATGGCAAAATGGCTGCCGTAGTTGGCACCACCCAGCGTGCCCTGCGCGGAGCCGCCGAACTGGCCCGCTCTGCCGCTCGCGTCTACCTCATCGCCCTGGAGACCGAGACGATGGACACACCGCTGCTGGAAACCCTCCGAACCCGCCCCAACGTCGAGATCTTGCAGGGCTACGGCGTCAAAGAGGTGCGTGGGCGCTCCACCGTCGAGCAGCTGGTGCTGGAACGGCATGGAGTGGAACGACTGGTGAATGTAGACGCCGCCTTTGTTGATCTGGGGCTAAAACCCAACAGCGCCCTGGTCGCCAACCAGGTCAAAACCGACGCCGAAGGCTTTATTGTGGTAGACAAGCACAACGCCACATCGGTTCCCGGCATCTTCGCCGCTGGCGACGTGACCACCGCTTTTGGCGAACAAGTGCTTATCGCCATTGGCGAGGGAGCCAGGGCTGCCCTCGGTGCCTACGACTACCTGCTCACCCAAACCATCTCCTACGAAATCGGCTCACCGGACTAAACCACCGGCGGAAACGCAACGACCGGCACTTGCACAAGTGCCGGTCGCCTCATCTGCAATCTCTTATCTCTCCTGCTTTACCCCGCCGGGTGCTGCTCGCTCGAAAGCACCCCAGACACCAGGCGTGACCGACGGACTCGCCAGATGAGCGAACCGAGGGCCGGGCCGAAACGGTCAATCATGCGCTGCCTGGCCCGCCCGGCGTGGTACAGTTGCCGCGCCATCAGCGCCAGCCCTTCATCTTCGTCTGGCCCCAACGGTGCTGCATCGGCAGCCAGCGTGGGCGAAACCATCGTAAAGGCCACATTATCAAGACCAAATGTTGCCGCCACGTCCACCAGCCGTGCCACTGCCTCATACGGCGGGCGCAGCACCAGGTCGGCATGCACCTGAATATCGTGGCGCTGGGCGAGTTCCACCATCTGGCGCACATGGCTGCGAGCCTGGGCCGACTCAAACACATCAGCAGCATCCAGCACCAGCCGCAGGGCTTCGCAACCGGCATAGGCCATGTGGTGAATCAAATCCTCACTCAGCCCCTCCGTCGTCACCGATCCTTCCCAGCCAATGCCCAACTCTGCATCGCGAAGATGGGCCAGCAGACTCAGCAGCCATTCCGCGTCAGTGGTCAGACATGCGCCGGTTAGCTGATAGTGGCGAATGCCATATTCACGCGAAACGCTGCGCAGTTCAGCCACAATCTGTCCGGGAAGTCGCAGCCGCGACACGGAAGGTGAGGAATGAACTGGACAGCCAATCAGCAGTGAGGTTTGTAGCTCACCGCCACTCGCCCGTTTTTCATAGCGTTCAAGCGACAATAGATGCCGGGCAGGCAGGGGGAGTTGTTCAACATTTGGGGTTGAGTCGGGTAAGGTGGCCAGCGCTTCGGCCAGGCCCAGCCGCGCGACGATCTCTACCAGGGCATAGCCCGACTCAAGGCTCGCCCGCGTCATACGCAGGGGCACCACCCGCCCCGGCTGGTGCTGCAGCAGCGTCAGGGCCTCTTCCAGCTGCGCCCGCTGGTTCCCCACCAGCAACACCAGTTGCGGCTGAAACACCTGAAGCGGACGCAGGGCAACATCAAGGGGCGTCTCCGGCTCTAGCGCCAGATCATAGATACGCACAATATTGCGCCGCTGTTCAAGCAGGGTGGCCACATAGGCCAATGTCAGCGGTG
>JALONX010000077.1 GCA_025454695.1 Chloroflexaceae bacterium | reverse complement strand
AAACGAGCCTGTTTGGCCATGCCAAACCGCACCAGCATCCAGATCGCCGTGAGGCAATCGAGATCAGGTGCCAGGTGCCCAACTATAATCTGCGGTATCTCCACGCCGTCCTGCTCGCCTTCTAGAGTAGCGGCGGTCTAGCTCCGATTAGCGTTTCCGGTTAGCCCCTATTGTAGCAGTTTTGTACATAAAAATCAAGAATTTGTTTTATGGAACCATGCAACCAATATGGTATACTTGTGTGCTATGCGTGCGATGATCGTTTTTAACCCCACTGCGGGCCAAGCTGGTGCCCTGGAAGCCGAACTAAACGCTGCTGCCGATGTGTGGCGCGGGCGGGGCTGGCAGGTTGATGTGCGCCCAACCAGCGGCCCCGGCAATGGCACCGCCCTGGCGCGGGCCGCTGCCGCTCAGCACTATTCCATGGTGGTGGCAGCTGGCGGCGACGGCACAATCAACGAAGTGATCAACGGGCTGGCTGGCACGCAAACAGCCCTGGCCACCCTGCCGCTAGGCACGATGAATGTGTGGGCGCGAGAACTGGGCCTGCCCCTGCAACCACGGGCCGCCGCCGCTGCTCTGCTAGAATGGCAAATCCGCCCGATTGACCTGGGCCGCGCCGGTGATCGCTACTTTCTGCTGATGGCGGGCATTGGCATTGATGCTGCCATTACGTCAAGTGTAAAAACCGAAGAGAAGCGGCGGCTGGGCGTGCTAGCCTATGTGCTGCGCACCATCAACCTGGTGCCACGCATTCGGGGCACGCGCACCCGGCTGGTGATTGATGGCAAAACCATCAAGGGGCGGGTGCTGTGGGTGGTGGTGGGCAACAGCCAGCTCTACGGCGGCCTGATCAAAATCACCCACCGGGCCAGCATTGACGATGGCCTGCTCGACATTTGCGTTATTCGCGGCGACGGCTTTGGCAGTGCGCTGCTGCACCTGGTTTCGCTGTTGCGCCAGCGCTACAACAACGACCCCGAGATTGAGTATTACCGGGCACGTACCGTTCAGGTTATTTCCAGCCAGACCCTGCCGGTGCAGGTGGATGGCGACACCATCGGGGCCACTCCGATGACCTTTCAGGCTGCGCCCCGTGCCCTGCTGGCCCTGCTGCCTACCACCCTGCCAGACGACCTGATGCAGCCAATGACGGCCCAGCCCTCGCTGCGTGGGCGGAGCCTGCAACGGCTGGCGGGCTGGTTCGGGCGGCGCGGGGCGTAAAAAGAAGCTCTCGCAAAGACCGATTAAACAAGGTTCACATTAGCTTTACAATATGCGATAACCGTAGTGCGGACTTTAGTCCGTTGCAAGTGTATAGCGGCCACAACGCGGACTAAAGTCCGCACTACGCATTGTCAAGCAAAGCATGTTCATTTCGAACCATGTTTTATGACACAAACAAGCTTCATTGCCCTGCTGCGCGGCATCAACGTGGGCGGCCACAACAAAGTCCCCATGGCCGAGCTGCGTCTTCTCTGCGAAAGCCTGGGTTGGCACCATGTGCAAACCTATATCCAAAGTGGCAATGTGCTGTTTCAGTCGGATGAAACTGCCGTGAGTTTAGAAAGCGCACTTGAAGCAGCAATAACGCAGCGCTTCGGCCTCGCAATCTCGGTGCTGGTACGCACGGCGGCGGAGTGGCAGGCACTCATGCACGGCAACCCATTTCCAGCGGCATCAGCACACGAGCCAAACATGGTGATGCTGGCCCTTTCCAAACAGCCGCCTGCCCCCGGTGCAGCGGAAGGGCTGCGACAACGGGCCACCAACGGCGAACACATTACGCAAGTGGGCGAGGCGCTCTGGATTCACTACCAGCAGGGCGTGGCCGGATCGAAGCTCTCGCCAGCGCTTTTCGACCGGCTGGTTGGTTCACCCGTCACAGCCCGCAACTGGCGCACCGTGGTAACATTGCATGAATTGGCGCAGGCAAACCAGTAGTTTCCCATGATGCTCCAAACTGGCGGGAAGATCGCCCGCATTCCCCTGGCCTACCTGCTGCTGACGCTGGTGCTGACCTGGCCGCTGGCGGCCCGCCTGGCCACCGAGTTGCCCGGCACTGGCGACGCCCTGCAGCAGACCTGGATTCTGGCCTGGAACGCCCACGCCCTGGCCACGGATCCACTGAACGTCTGGCAGGCGCCGATTTTTTACCCCTACCCCACCACAGCGGCCTACCACGACCATCACCTCATCCAGATGCTGCTGGCCGGGCCGGTGATCTGGCTGACGGACAACCCGGTGCTGGCCCACAACCTCCTCATCTTACTCAGTTTTGTGCTGACGGGCTGGGCCGTCTACCAGCTGGCCCGCGACATGTGCGGCCAACCCTGGGCGGCCTTTGTGGCCGGGGCAGCCTTCACCTTTTGCGCCTACCGCATGAGCCACATATTGCAGCTGAACCTGCTGCAAACGGCCTGGCTGCCATGGGCGCTGCTGTTTTTGCGCCGCTTGCTGCTGGGCGGGCACTGGCGCGATGGCCTGTGGTTTGGCCTGTTTGCGGGGTTGCAATGCGCTAATGCGCTCTACTACGCCTTCTTCAGCGCGGCGCTGCTAGGCGGCTACACCGGGCTGTGGCTGCTGGCCACACTCTGGCGGCGGCTGCGCCATGCGGCCCCGTTGCCCTGGCCCACGGCGGGCGGGCTGCTGCTCGGCGGGGCGGTTGCCACGCTGATCACGGTGCCATTTCTGCTGCCCTACCTTGAGCTGTACCGCACGCTGGGGATCGTGCGTTCGCTGCGTGAGCTGGAAAACTGGTCGGCCCCGCTGAACAGCTACACGGCGGCGCTGCCGCAGAACTGGCTCTACAGCCGCCTGGGCGAAACCTTTGTCGGCAGCGGCGAGTTTGTGCTGTTCCCTGGCCTGCTGGTTGGCCTGCTGGCCCTGGCGGGGCTGGCTGGCTGGCCCACAAGAACCCGCACAGCACCGACTCACAGGCCCTTCCAGGCTACACCGCTCGATCTACTCTTCTGGCTGCTGGTGGCGGCGGCGGCCTTTGTGCTTTCCCTCGGCACCGGGCTGCGGCTCACCCGTGGCGGTGGTGTGCTACCGCTGCCGTTGCCCTACCTGACGCTCTACAACCTGGTGCCCGGCTTTGGGGCCATGCGCGTGCCCGCCCGCTGGGGCATGCTGGTGGCACTGGCGCTGGCGCTGCTGGCGGCCCTGGGGCTGGCCCGGCTACTGGCGCGATTGGCGGGCAGGCGCAAAACAAGCGTTGCCGCATTGGTGCTGGCGCTGGTGCTGCTGGAAACCACTAATCTACCTGTTCCCCTCAGTGGGCCGGTGCTGCGGGAGGTGCCGCCGGTGTATGCCTGGCTTGGCCAGCCCGAACAGCGTGAGGTGCAGGTGGTGCTGGAGCTGCCCCTGCCCCGCGTGCCCCGTGGCGAGGCGCTGGATCGCATCACGTGGCGGCATTTCTACAGCATGGCCCATTGGAAAAAGCTGCCCGTGGCCTATGGTGCGCTTCTTCCCTTTGGCACCACCGAGCTGCTAGCCAAAGCGCAAACCTTTCCGGCTGCCGAAACCCTGAACTATCTGCAACTGACCGGGGTGGACACGATTGTTATCCACCGCAACGAGTATGATCCAGCAGCATGGCAGGCGTTACAAAAGCAACTGGCTGCATCGCCCATGCTGCGCCTGCAGGCCGAGGTGGGCGAAAGCAGCGTCTACACCCTACTGCCAAACGATAACCTTGCGGCGTTCGCCCGTGAGTCACGCCCCGGCGACGCGGTCTACATTTCGGCGGACGAACGTATGCCCGGCATTCTGTCGCTGGGGCTGGTGCGGCGCTGGCGCGAGGCCGGGCTACAGCTCTATGGCCCTGGCCGCATCCGCTTCTACGGCCCGCTGGCGGCGGTGCAGCCGGGGCAGGTGTTTCGCTACGGCCTGCTGTCCGACAGCGAAGACCCGGCGCGTCTGGGCTTTAGTCCCGCCGGGCTACGTTGGAAGAACAATGGCCTGGCCTTCTACGCCGCCGACCCGAACCTGCGGGCCAGCCTCAACCTGGCGGAGCCGGTGGTGGGCCAGTTTCACCCGCGCTACCCGGCCCGACTCGACCTGAGCCTGGAGCCAACGAGCATGCGCCTGGGCAACACGAGCATCAGCTGGGCCGCGCCGCTGACACAACCCTGGCTCGAACTGGACATCGCCAGCCTGGGCCAGCAGACGCTGCTGGTGCATGACCAGCCTCACCAGCTGACGGCAGGCGCGAGTACGCTGGCCGTGCCGTTGCCACCTGGCGGGGCAATCAGCATCGCGGCTGATGGAAGCGGCGTGGCGCTGCTGCACATGCGCCTGCGCGAGGGTCAGCCGCCCCGGCTCGCTGCGGAAACAGGGCTGGTCGCGCACGCCGAGGCCAGTTTTAATGGTAGTATGTTTGAATTGGCCGTGCAGGCGGGTGGCAGTGGCGAACTGCTCCTCGACGTGCGTGGCGCTGCCGCCCGCGATGACCGCCCGATTGCGCTGCTTTCCGGCACGCAGGCGGTGCCAGCAGGCGGGCAGTTGCGCTTCGCGGTCGATCTGCTGAAGCCGGAGGCCCCGTGGCTGGCGGCCAGCAGCCCGCCCGAAGATGGGCGCTACATCGTCTACTTAAAGGACGCAGGCCGCCCCGGTAGCCCAGGCCAGCCGGTGGCCCAGTTTCATATTCGCAATGGCCAGCTGGCCGACCCGCAGCCGGTGCCGTTGCCCCTCACAATCATCAGGTGACGCGATGCATAGAAATAGGTTCTCACAAAGGCACAAAGGCACACCTTCCGCGGTGAGTCCGTTTGTTTCGACTGCGCGGCGGGCGTTCTCGGCGGTGAGTCCGTCCGGTACGCCTCCTCGGCGGGCGGCAAGGGGCCACCCGGCCCCCTGCACCCCCGGCCAGGGGCGATGCCCCTTGGAACACCAAATGGAACCGTGTACCGTGCAAGCGCTTCGTGGCGCATGCCTCCGGGCCGACGAGGGCGTGAGTCCTAACGTTATGTCGAATGATGTACGTCTCCAATCAAAGTCAGCGACATTGCCTGAAATCTGTTGTTCAATCGCCCGAATCAGATGGGTAACAGGGAAGGCATCCGCCACCGTGCATATTGCTACCACAGGTGTCACATGCGGGGGTCTGGGGCATCAGGCCCCAGTGGGGAGTCCAGAGGGGCTAGCCCCTTTGGGCGGGGTGCGGGGCGCAGCGCCTGCAAACCCCCTTTTTAGCGCCATATTGCTGATGGCAATGCTCCTGATACTCGCCGCATGCGGCGGCGGCGACCCAACGCCCACGCCCACCCCGGCGGCGGCGCTGCCGGCAGCGCCGCCAGCGGCGGAGGAAGCCCCGCCCGCACCGGCTGGCACAGTGGTGCGCGGCGATGATCTGCCGGGGCGGCTGCTGTTTGTGCAGCGGGGCACGGTGTGGCTCTGGGAGGGGCGCGAAGGACGACCGCTGCTGGGCGATGGCCAGGCATGGCAACCAGCATGGGCACCAGATGGCCTGCGGTTTGCTTATGTGCGGCGCGACAACAGCTTTAGTGACCTGTGGCTAGCCGATGCCAACGGGCGCAACATCAACCGCATTACCAACAACGGCACCCGCCAGCCGCCCAACAGCCGCGCCCGCGTGCTGGAAAGTCGCTGGTCGTTCTACCCGGCCTTTTCGCCCGATGGCACGCGGCTGGTGATGGCGTCGCAGTTTTCCCCGCCCGTGGGCGACCCGGCGGTGGAGTACAACCTGGCGCTCTACACCATCGGCGCTAACGGCAGCCAGCGGCGGCAGGTTTTTGCCGACGACAATGCGCAGCTTGGCCGAACCGTGTATGCCCCGCAGGGCGGCAGCATGGTGTTCACCCGCGTCGCCACCGCCCGCGACGGCCAGTCTCAGCTCTACCGGCTGAACTTGCGCGACGGCACCAGCGTGGCCTACCCCGGCGCACCAGAAGGCAGCTACGACCCGGCCTTCAACACCGAGGGCACATGGCTGGCCTTCACGGCCCGCACCGGCGAGGGCACCGACATTTACGCCCTGCCCGGCAACCCCGGCAGCACCAGCACCCCCACCGCTATCCGGCTCACCAGCCTGGGCAAAGCCCGCGCCCCGGCCTTTTCTCCCGATGGCACCAGGCTGGCCTTTCTGGCCATTCCCGAAGGCAAAACCGGCTTCGAGCTGTTTGTGGTAGACCTGACTGTTGCCGCCAACGGCGCACTTACGGCGAGCGAGCCACGGCAAGTCACGGTTGACCTGAAGCTGGACGCGGATTCAGGAGTCAGCTGGGCAGCGGGGCTGTGAGAGTCAAAAAGCTCTTACAAAGCCTGTCCGGCTCCTGAGCTTGACGAAGGGGCGAAAAGCTCACAAAGGTTTGTAGATGGACGTGTCTGGGCCAGCCCTTTGCGGCTTTGCGCGAGCTACAAAAAACGACCTTTTCAGACAGCTTCTGAGAGCTGTTTCCTGGTAGACAAGCTGCGGTACAATGGGGCCATCCGTTGATAGCACCATTGCCAAAAGGAGGCCCTTCCATGCGAACGTCACGACTCGCAGCGTTGCTGGCGCTTTTCCTTCTGCCGCTTCTCCTGGGCGTAGCTGGCGCTGCCCCCGGTGGCGCTGCCGTTGCCGCGCCCAGCAACCAGAGCGGCCCAGCGACCCCTGCGCCGGAATGGGACGCCCTGTTTGACCGCACCTCGGGCTGGACGGGAGCCGACGGTATCTACTCCATCCCGCTCAATGGTGACGAACGGGCGGGCGGTGCCAACAGCAGCACCACCTTCTGGACATTTAGCGACACCTTTATCGGCACGGTGGACTCAACCGATAAGCGTTCTGCCGACACGGTGCTGGTGAACAACACCATGGCGCTGTTGCAAGGCGGCTCGCCCAACCCGGCCAGCATGCAATTCGTCTGGGGCAGCGATGTGGCGGGCAAGCCAGCGGCGCGGGTCATCCCCAATACCTCCGCCTCCCACTGGTTCTGGCCCAACGACGGCATTGCCCTGAACGGGACGATCTATCTCTACAGTCTGCGCATGCAGCCCGGCAGCGACCCAACCTTTCCCTTCCAAACCGTAGGCGTGTCGCTGCTGAGTTCGCCTGCCAGCAGCCCCCAGCCGTTTGCCAGCTACAGCCAGGTAGATGCGCCGCTCTACCTGCCCGCCAGCCGGGGCGCTGGCGACGTGACCTATGGCATGGCCGTGTTGCCCAACACCAGCGCCGCCGGTGCGCCCCGGCCCGACGAGTATCTCTACGTCTATGGTGTGCGCAACGACCGCAGCAAAAAGCTGCTGGTGGCCCGGGTGCGCCCGGCAGACATCACCCGTTTCAGTGAATACCGCTTCTGGGACGGGCGCACCTGGGTAAGCTCCATTCGTTCGGCGGTGGCAGTCACCTCGCGCATCTCATCGGAGTTCAGCGTCTCGCCCCTGGCCGATGGGCGCTACATCCTGGTCTTCCAGCTCGATGGACTCAGCGGCAATGTGGCGGTGCGCTACGGCGATAGCCCGGTGGGGCCGTGGGGTGCGCCGATTGTGATCTACACATGCCCGGAGGATACGTTAACGCCCAACACCTACACCTACAGCGCCAAAGCCCACCCACACCTTTCGCAGCCGGGCGAACTGCTGATCAGCTACAACGTCAACACCTTTGACTTCAACGAACACCTGAACAACGCCGACATCTACCGGCCCCGATTCATTCGCTTCAGGCCGTGAAGCGGGCGGGGGTGCTATCATTGAGCAAGTTGCCTACCGTGTTGTAGCTGAAGCCGCTACACTGGTTGGCGTTATAGGTTTGGCTGATGTCGCAATACTTACAATTGGTAGGTGACAACCATCTCGTCTGCGTGCGCGACGTGATGAAAAAAGCGTACCATTTTGTGGTGATACGTTACGAGCACTTCTGCAAAATGAGCTTCTTCGCCATGCTCGTCAGACCCAGGAGAGGCATGCTGAAGCGAGATAAAAAAGTCTTCCTCCACCACAGCTGAAAGTAAGATACTGAACTCTTGAACTTGCGTGGGAAGAAAATAGTACGGTGCTCCGATGCCAGTACGATGGGGCAGAACTGGCGTTCCGCCATCAATCAGCGTCGCCAACACCTCGCCATGAGAAGGCGCATGCGCATAGGTCCGCTGCAACATCGGCCAGATTTTATCCAGGCACACGCATTGCAGCTGTTCTTCAGCCTCATCAATACATGGATTTGAGAGCAATTGGGCGAGCCGATACTCGTCATATGAATCAATCAGTGGCAGAAATCGTGATGGACTGACTCGCTCAAAATACATGGCAATTCCCATAAACATAACCTTTTTCGTTGTTCACAGCGGATGACTACTTTTGCAGTCAAACAAGACAAGTACACTGTGATCTGCGGGTGAGTCTAGAGCAGCACTTGCCACTATTGAGCATAGTCCGGTGTGCCTCTACCACCAACCGCAATCACCTCGCCATCGGGGCGAAAGGCGATGGTATTCATGACCGCAGGTACCTTTGTTGTCCACAGCAACCGCCGGTCAGGCAAGAGCAACCAGCCCATCACCAGGGCCGCAAGGAGCAACACGACGCCAATGATACGCATACGGCGACCACGGGCCTGTGAAGCTGGTGATGACATACCCAGACCTGCGTAAAACCGTCGTATCGGCGACGGGTCAATTGCTGAATGTCCACCTTCAAGTACAAAACGGATCGTGGCTTTACAGGGAATCTTCATTTCTGAAAACAACTCGCAACTCGCAACTCGCAACTCGCAACTCGCAACTCGCAACTCGCAACTCGCAACTCGCAACTCGCAACTCGTAACTCGCAACTCGCAACTCGTCACTCGTCACTCGTCACTCGTCACTCGTCACTCCCCTCACTCCCACCGCACCACCAAATCCTCCAGCAGGCGGCGCGGGCGGCGCACGGGGTCTTTGGCGGCGTAGCCAACGGTGATCAGGGCGTGGGGAATCAGCGTGTCGTCGAGGCTCAGGGCGGCCCGCACCGTGGCGGGCACAAACAGCGGCGCACACATCCAGCCGCAATCCAGCCCCTGGTGGTAGGCCGCCAGCAGCATGTTCTGAATAGCGCAGCCCAGGCTCTGGATGGCCATGGTGGTTTCAGCGGCCTGGCGCTCGTCGTCGGGGTAGCGGTCAAGCTCTTCCAGGTAGAGGCAGGGCACCACAATCACCGGGGCGCTGACAATGCGCCCGTGGGACTTTTCGTAGCGGGTGGTAATGGTAGCTTCGTCCTGCCCGTCGAGGGCCAGCTGCCGCCGCCACTCCGCGCCCATCGCCTCGGCCAGGCGCAGCTTGGCGGGCGGCTGCGTTACCACGGCGAAGCGCCAGGGCTGCCGCCCGTGGGGCGAGGGTGCCCAGCGGGCCGCCTCTAGCATGTGGCTCAGCTGCTCGCGGCTCACCGGGTCGGGCAGGTAGGCCCGCACCGAGCGCCGCCCGGCGATAATTTCAGGTAGGGTGAGGTGGGTGCGGTCGCTGTGCATGGAAACTCCTGGCTCATCAAGCAATTGTCACGTAGAATAATGCCATGCACACCATACCACATTGCCCAGAATGCGGCGCACCCCTGGTTGACGGCATGAACTGTTGCGAGATGCTCGGAGCCATCCTCGCCTGGGAATGGAGCGACCCTGAGCTGATGCAAGAGCATTTCCTCACTGTCGCGTCGTACAACCTGCAACACCCGGCCCAGTTTACCAATGAGATGCTGACCAGGTTGGGGGAAGTCTACGTCCAGCGGCTCGACAACCAGCTGCCGATTGCCGAAATACGCAGGCGCATGGGCCAGGCAACGGCGGGCAGCACCCGCGTCCGCAAGCCGGAAGCGGAACGGCAGCCCACCCTGCGCCACTGGAGGATGACGATTGCCAATGTCTACCTGCCCAACCAGCCTGTGGGCGCTGCCGGGCGGGTACGGGCCTGGGCAGCAGCCATTCGGCGCGAGCGTGGGTAGCCCATGCCATATATCGTCAATCGTGGAGTTCGGCTCCACTACGCCGTCGCTGGCAAGGGCCCACCGCTGCTTCTGCTGCATGGCTTTGGGATGATTGGTGAAAACGCTGTCTGTACCGTGTCTGTTCTATGCCGGGGACGCTGATGCTGCCTGGGCGGGCGCGCAACGGGCCGCAGCAGCAGCACCACAGAGGCAGTTTGTTTCGTTGCCTGGCATGAGCCACTTCACCGCCTGGAGCGAGTCACAACAGATTCTGCCCCATGCGCTGGCCTTTTTGCAGAACAACAGCTGAAGCTTCGCGGGTTAGTAGCTTGCTTCTGATACGTAATGGAGTGCCGCCTTCAGGCGGTTGTTCGCTGACTACCGCCTGAAGGCGGCACTACGCTTCCTCACCTTCATTAATGCTAAGCACTAGAGCTACTGCAAGAACACTCAAATCCTCCTGGTCTGGAAAGGAGATTCCTCTGTAGACAATGCTGCTCCGTGTCATTCTGAACGAAGTGAAGAATCTGCATTGCAGTGCAAGGAAGACCCTTCACTTCGTTCAGGGTGACATAGATATGCAGTGCAACAAGACCTTCATTAACGGACTACAAACCCTCATCTCACCGAAACAGGTCAAACCGTGGGTCGCGAATGAGGCGTTTAGCGCTGCTTTCGGCGGGGGTGTAGCGGAAGCCGCGCACAATCGCCACCGGCACGGCGTCAATTTTGCCCATCACCAGTTCGGCGGCGCTGGCCAGTTCGTCGCCGATGGCGATAGCGCTGGCCTGCATGGTGTAGCCGTAGGGATCGTCAATGCCCGCGTAGTCGGTCAGCGGGTCAATGCCAGCTACGCCGATGGCGATATTGACCTGGCCTTCGCGCCAGGGCCGCCCAAAGGTGTCGGAGATGATCACCGCCACCTCAACCCCGGCTCGCTCCCGCAGCTGCGCCCGCAGTTGGGCCGCGCTGCGGTCGGGGTCTTCTGGCAGCAGCGCCACCATGTGGCCACCAATGTTTGATTCGTCCACGCCCGCGTTGGCGCAGATCAGACCGTGGTGAGTCTCGGTAATCAGCACGCCGTTGGCCATTTTGACGATGCGGCGACTTTCGCGCAGCACCAGTTCCTGGTAGCCGGCGGGCTTGCGGCCCTGGGCGGCAATCTGGCGGGCAAACGCCGACGGCTCAACCTCCTCCGGGTTGACCAGCCGCCCCTCGGCCTTCGACACAATTTTCTGCGTCACCACCAGCACATCACCCGTTTGCAGCTGCCGCCCATGCTGGGCCAGCGCCGCCAAAATCACCGTCGCCAGGTCGTCGCCGGGGTGGACTTCACCGATGCCGCGCACCGGAAGAATGCGGAGTTCGTCTTGCATGTGGATGAGTATAGCGCAACGGGGAGCTGGGGGCAACTTGGGTGGCCATATCGTAAGAATACATTATTTTTGCACAGTGGCAGGCTCGTCTTTATAATGTGAGTGACACGAGTTACGCGGTTGCTCCTCAAGCGGGAGGTTTGGAGGGTCTGCGACCCTCCGAAATGCTTGCTTGTTCCGCTCGCCGCCACGGCGAGCGGAACAAGGGGAGTCGTGGGAGCGGCGGGGCCGCTCCCACACCCTCACCGCGTAACTCGTGTAAGTGAGGAGACAGACGATGCCACAACGCGATGTATACCACGATGCCGTCAAACAAGCATTAATCAAAGATGGCTGGACAATTACCCACGATCCCTACACATTGGTCTTTGGGACACGGCGAGTGTATGTCGATCTTGGACTTACGCCACCGTTAGCTGCCAGCAAAGAAGGACGAGAATTGCTAGTGGAAATTAAAAGTTTTCTTAGTCCCTCACCACTGACGGATTTGGAACGGACACTTGGGCAGTATATTCTCTACCGTATACCGTAGTTGGATTGCGCGTACTGCTCCTGAGTATGATCTGGTCGTGGCCGTCAGCGTTGAGACGGCGTGTACCTTGTTCGATGACCCGGCAGTTCAGGTAGTAGTTGATGATAATGACATTCGATTGGTTGTTGTAGATATTGACCAGATGGAGGTCGTGCGATGGATACGTTAGCAAGCTACCAGGCGACCATCAAAGCGGTGTTGAGTGAGCAGGCCCAGTATCAGCCCAGCCACGGCACGATTGAACCAATGCTGTTATTTGACGACACCAATAGCCAGTACCAACTTTTGTTTACAGGTTGGGATCGTACCGGGCGCGTTCATGGCACAGCTGTGCATATTCGGCTACACAATGGCAAAATCTGGATTGAACACGACGGGACGGAAGAGGGTGTAGCAACTGCCCTGGTGGCAGCAGGTATCCCAAAAGATGCGATAGTGCTTGCATGGATGCCCGAACGGGATCGGGCACATACCGAGTTTGCGGTTGCGTAGGATTTTAGGCCTTGAACCAGGAACCAGGTGTTGGACTGTGGGCGATGTGTGAGTTGTCGTCATAGTTCCCACGCCTCTGCGTCCCTTCGACCCTTCGGCAAGCCCTTCGATAAACTTCCCTTCGTCAGGCGGTTCCCGAGCCAGTCGAGGGGCAGGAGCCGGGGAGCCTCAGGGCAGCCAAGCTCAGGGCAGGCTCTGTGCCTCTGCCTTAAGCTTGCGGTGAAAAATTCAATACGCCAGCAACTCCCGCGCTGCCGCCAGTATCTTCGCCGCGTTGGGGCGGAAGGCGTCTTCCAGGGGCGGGCTGTAGGGCACGGGGGTGTCCGGCGCGGCCAGGCGGCTAATTGGCCCGTCCAGGTCTTCAAAGGCATGTTGGGCGATCAGGGCGGCAATCTCCCCGCCCAGGCCGCAGGTGAGGTTCGCTTCATGCACAATCAGCACCTTGCCAGTTTTGCGCACCGTGGCCAGAATGGCGTCGGTATCCAGCGGCTTGAGCGAGCGCAGGTCAAGCACCTCCACGCTGTGGCCTTCCCCGGCCAGTGTTTCGGCGGCGCTCAAGCTTTCCTGCACCATGGCGGCGTAGGTGATGATGCTCAGGTCGCGCCCTTCCCGCCGCAGCGCCGCCTTGCCAATGGGCACAATGCCCTCCTCGCCATCGGGCACGGGGCCTTTCAGCGAGCGGTAGAGATATTTGGTTTCGTAGTAGATCACCGGGTTGGGGTCGCGAATAGCGCTGATCAGCAGGCCACGGGCATCGGCGGG
>JALONX010000766.1 GCA_025454695.1 Chloroflexaceae bacterium | reverse complement strand
CAACCACGACGACGATGCTCCCAATGATCCACTGGCCACAGGTAATCTGGTCAAACGTATGGCGCATAAATCTGGCCGTAAAAAACGTTAATGGAGCCGTGACGGCAGTGCCAATGCTAACGGCAACAAATAACTCAAGGGATGTCATAAAAGAACCTCACGATTTGAATCAAACAGTGTAATGGGCTTTTACAAAAAGGATCGAACACGTCGTGCTGCATCAGCCACCGAATGATGGAGTTTTACTTTTTAATCCGGCCACGCGGTGCCGCATCAGCCACCGAATGAATTCGGCGTCTAGAAACCTTAAACACGCTCAAGCGTGTTGCACTAGAGATGTCCGCCTTATTTTGTGAAGACTCATAATTCGGCGTCTGAAAGCGCAAGACACGCTGGTGAAGATTAAACATTACATCCGGTATAGCCCGCGTAGGCGGGCTTGCTGCCCCGAGCCGCGCCCTTAAGGGCTACGGCCAGCGCGTCTACCCGTTTTCGTGCTTAAAGTTTATAAGCGTGTTGCGCCAGAGGGGCATGGAGTGATTTGTTAGGCTTCATTACACAGCTGTGCGGCAATCCCCAATCCCCAATCCCCCACTCCCCACTCCCCAACCTACCACGCAACCACCAGCAGCACCAGTGGCAGCACCAGCAACAGGCTGTCAATCCGGTCGAGGATGCCGCCGAAGCCGGGGAGCCATGTGCCCGCGTCCTTCACCCCGCTGGCCCGCTTGAGCAGCGACTCCAGCAGGTCGCCCGCCAGGCTGCCCCCGCCGATGAGCAGCACCAGGCCAGCCCAGGCCAGCGGCGCGAGCGGCGGCAGGGCCGGGCCAAGCAGCAGCAGGGCCAGCACCGCGCCAAGCAGGTTGCCGCCAAAGCCAGCCCAGGTTTTGCCGGGGCTGAGGTTGGGGCAGAGCTTCGGCCCCCGCAGCAGCGAACCGAGGGTAAAAGCCATCACATCGCTCACCGCTGTGCCAACGAAGGCCAGCGCCAGCCATGCGCCGCCGTGGGGCAGCCCGGCCAGCGCCACCAGCGCCGCCAGCGGCCCGCCCAGGTAGAGCACGCCCAGGCTGGTGTACGCGCCGCTGGTCAGCTCCTCGGGGCGGCTTCGCAACAGCGCCAGGCCCGGCCCCACCGCCAGGGCCAGCCCGATGATGACCGCACCGGCACCGGGGGCGGCCAGCGCCAGGCCCAGGCAGCCCAGGCAGGCCAGCAGCAGCCCGGCCCGGTAGGCGTTCCCCAGCTTAAACAGCGCCGCATATTCGTGCGTTGCCAGCAGCGCCAGCCCTGCCGCCAGCAGTGCTGCACCCCACGGCCCGCCTAGCACCGCCAGCAAAAACACGGCGGCCAGCCCCAACCACGAGCAGTAGCGCTGCCACAGCACACTCTGGCTGAGGCGGCGCAAGTTGCCCCGCACCGCCGCGAAAATGCCCACTCCGCCTACGCCAAACAGCAGCGCCAGCGTGCGGAACAGCGTGTCGGTCAAGGTATCGGTAGCGAACATGGGCAGATTCCTTTCTGGTGACCGAAGACGGGAGACGGGAGACGGGAGACCGAAGCCAAACAGCTGAACAATGCGCGGTGAACACAAGAATCTCTGCGTCTCTGCGCCTCTGCGTTAAATCTTTCTGCGTTCATCCAACTCGCGCCAGCTCCGCCGTAATCGCACACCCGCCGTCCACAGCAACCCCGCCAGCAGCAGCAGCCCAACGGCGTTGCCCAGGATTTGCGGGGCCAGCCCTGCCTGCCAGGCCAGCGGCGCAGCCACCGCGTAGAGGCCCAGGGCCAGCATGCGGTCGGCCTTGCCCAGCGGCCCATCGTAGCGGCGGCTGCCACCGAGGCTCTGCCCCAGCACGCCCAGGTAGCTCACCGCCAGCAGCGCCACCAGCAGCGCCGCGCCGAGGGTGGGCGTAAGCTGCCCGCTGAAGGCCAGCCCGGTGAAACAGGCCAGGTCAGCCAACCGGTCGCTCACCTCGTTCAGCAGTGCGCCCTGTTGGCGCATCAGGTTGCGCTGGCGGGCCACCATGCCATCCAGGGCGTTGCAGGCAATTCGCACAAACAGCAGCGGCGGCACCAGCAGCAGCAGCCAGCCGTTTGTCACGCCCGCCAGGATGAACAGCCCGCCAGCCAGCAGCCCACTCGCCAGCCCCGCCAGCGTGATCGCATCCGGGTGAACCTGACGCCGCGCCAGAACCAGCGCGAGTCCATGCAACAGGGCTTGAAAACGGGGTTTGATGTGTAGAGTGTCATCGTAGCACCTCGACTGATGACCGAAGACCCTTCGATGCCTCAGGGCGGGCGGGAGACCGGGGCCGAACGATTGACGATTGACGATTGACGATTGACGATTAATAGTGATTTACGCAGCACGGAGCACGCAGCACGCAATACATTTCACGTTTTACGCATTACGCCTCACGTTTCACGTTTCACGTTTCACGTTTCACGCAGCACGCAATACATTTCACGTTTTACGCATTACGCCTCACGTTTCACGCAGCACGCAGCATGCAGTACGTTTTACGCATCACGTCCGCTCTGCACCTCTGCGCCTCTGCGTTAAAAGCTTGACTCCTGCGTGCTTCACACGACGCACATCGTCACGCCGAAGAGTCCGAGGGGTTCGAGTTCACTGCTCACGCTGCTGAAACCCGCCTCCCGTGCCCATCCCTCAACTTTGCTCAGCGAACGGGTGCCCATCACCCACGGCTCGCCGTTGCGGTTGGTCAGCACATTGGCGATCAGCTTGAGCTGCGGGTGCGTCACCTGGGTGGTGAAGACAAACGTCCCGCCTGTTGGCAGAATCGCCCGCACGCCCTGCATGGAACGGCGCACTGCCCCATCGTCGGTCAGAATTTCATAGATACCGGAAGCGACCACAATCTCGGGTGTTGGCGCAATGCGGGCCAGGTCAACGGGATCGGTGGCGTCGCCCCGTTCGTACTGCACCCGCTCGCGCAAGCCCATGTGCGCGGCCAGGGCACGCCCTTGTTCCAGTCCCCGACCGTCAAAGTCGCGGCAGGTGAGTCGAATATCCTCGCCGCCGAGTTCGGCCAGCAGTTCCAGGTGGTAGCGGCCCGGCCCGGCGGCAATATCCGCCAGGTGGGTCGTGAGTCGGTGTTCGCGCCGGGCCAGCAGCGTCTGGCGCAGGTAGCGTTGCAGCAGGGCTTTGCGTGCCCGAATGGCCCGCCAGCCGATCTGGTTGAGGTAGATTGTGTCGGCCAGGCGGCCAAGCGCCCCGCGCCCACGGGGCTGGTTCTCGTAGACATAATCCAACATCGGCCCTGAGTCGAAGCCATGCCGGAAACCGACGGCAATTCCCTCACTCAGGTGAGCGCCCAGACGCATGGCGGCGCGCATCAGGGCATAGTGGGGCGCAAAACGGCGCAACCGGGGTAACGTGCGGGTTATCGTACTCATACATGCCTCCTCAAAAAGTAGAACTGAGAACCAACAATGAAGGCTGAAGGCTAAAGGCTGAAGCGTTGCATACCAGTGGAATGTCATCCTTCAGCCTTCAGCCTTTAGCCTTTGTGTACTCGTCACTCGTTTCACTCTTCTATACAGCTCTGCGTAAGTTTATGATAGTTGATGTT
>JALONX010000765.1 GCA_025454695.1 Chloroflexaceae bacterium | reverse complement strand
GACCGGGCCAAGTCGGAGTTTCTGGCCAACATGAGCCACGAGATTCGCACCCCACTGAACGCCGTCATCGGCATGGCCGACCTGCTGCGCGACACGCCGCTGCTGGATCATCAGCAGGAGTATGTAGAAACCATTCGCAGTGGTGGCAATCTACTCATTACGGTTATCAACGATATTCTTGATTTCTCGAAAATCGAGGCCGGGCGGATTGAGCTGGAACAGCAGCCGATGCCGTTGCGGGCCAGCCTGAAAGAAGCTCTCGATATTGTGGGCCTGGCTGCCCAGGCCAAGGGTTTGCAGCTCACCTACAGCGTTGAAGAGACGATACCCGATCTACTCGTGGGCGACGAACTGCGGCTGCGCCAGGTGCTGGTCAATCTGCTCAACAACGCCGTGAAGTTCACCAACACCGGCAGCGTGAGTCTGCGGGTGGTGGCCACAGCGCCCCAAGCCGATACGCAGCAGCGCTGGCTTGCTTTTCATGTGCAAGACACCGGCATTGGCATCAGCCCCGAGCAGATGGAGCGGCTGTTTCAGCCCTTTGTGCAGGCCGACAGCTCCACCACCCGCAAATACGGCGGCACTGGCCTCGGGCTTGTCATCAGCCGCCGCCTGGCCGAGGTGATGGGCGGCACCCTGGAAGCGGCCAGTACGCCAGGGGTTGGTTCCACCTTTACCCTCACGCTGCCGTTTGGCGAGCCTGTTCCTGTGGCCGCCTCTGCACCCGGCATTCCTCCAGTTGAGCCGGTTGCCAGCATGGAGCAGCCTGCCCCGCTCACCGTGCTGCTCGCTGAAGATAACGCCGTGAACCAGAAGCTAATCCAAACCATGCTTCGTCGCCTCGGCCACCATGTGGATACGGTAACCACCGGGCGGCAGGTGATTGAAGCTGTTGGGCGCAGCACCTACGATGTCATTTTGATGGATGTGCAGATGCCAGAAATGGATGGCCTGGAAGCGGTGAAGCTGCTTCGGGCGCGGGGCAACCAGCAGCAGCTGCCCTGGGTGATTGCGCTCACCGCCAATGCCCTGCAGGGCGACCGCGAGCGCTGCCTGGCCGCTGGCATGAACGACTATTTGAGCAAACCGCTCCGACGCGACGATTTGCAGCAGGCCCTGGCCCGTTTTCACGCCCATCACCAGCGCACCAACGGGGTGGAGAAACGCTGAGCGGTCTCTCGCAAAGCCGCCAAGCTCGCAAAGGCTCGTAGAGTAGTTTGACATAGTTTACGCAGCACCCTTTACCTACGCTCAGGGCAGGCGCAGTACGCAGTTCGTAGTAGCTCTGCTCAGCGACCAAACATGTCAAACCCGCCGATACGGGCCTGCAAACGGTAGCCCAATTCCTCAAACAGGGGGCCGCTGCCGATGGGCCGCACGTCGCGGTAGGTGATGATCAACGCGGGCGGTTCGCGGCGCAGGGCGGCCAGGGTTTCGTCGCGGGCACCGGCCAGCCGTTCCAGCGGGTAGTCGTAGACAAAGCGAGTGGCAGGCGGGCGTTGCGCCAGATAGTAGATTTGCGGCTCAGCCGCCCAGACGAAGATCGGCTGGTTCGGCGGCACACGCTGTTGAACATAGGCCGCTACCTCATCAGCCTGGGCAAAAAAGTTCAAACCGTCCGCGCCATACAGCGCTGTGCTTTGTTCGGTTGGGGTGTGGCCACGCAACGCGCCAATCTCCCGTAGCGGCGGGGCCAGTAGCACCAACAGCAGCACCAGGCTAGCGGGCAGCACCAGCCAGCGGGCAGAAAGGCGGCTCAGCAACACCAGCCCGGCCCCGGCCCACAGGGCAAAAAACGGCACGGCCACCAGATAGTAGTGGGGGTAGGCCCGCAGGCTCAGCAGGGCCGACCCCAGCAGCGCCAGCCCCCAGCCCGCCGCCGCCAGGTTGGGCACCTGGCGCAGCTCGCGCCGGGCCAACGTGGCGAGCAAGCCCAGCATCCCCGGCCCGGCCAGCATCAGCATCGGCCCCCAGATGCTGGCCAGCCCCCAGAAGTCCCAACCCATGGCCAGGCTTTCGGCGGCGTAGAGCCGGTTGTACACCACCAGTGCTTCGTAGGCGGCGGGCAGCGCCCCCTGAGTCCAGAGCCAGCCCGCCACTAGCAGCAGTGGCAGCGCCCCACCGGCCAACGCCAGCGTCAGCGCCCGTAGCCGCGTGCGCCAGAACCAGGGCGCAGCCAGCAGTGCCAGCGCCAGCGGCAGCAGCAGTAGCCCGCCCACCGGCTTGGCCAGCGTCGCCAGGCCTACCCCCAGCCCGGCCAGCCCGGCCAGCGCCGGGCGCTGCCGCTTCAATGCCTCCACCAGGGCCAGGCAGGCCAGCAGGGCGGGCAGCAGCAGAATCGCCTCGCTGTTAAAGGTTATCCCCTGAAAGCGCAAACTGCTGCCATAGGCTAGCGTCAGGGCCAGCGCCGCCAGCCCGGCCCAGCGCCCGTAGAGCCGCCAACCCAGGGCCAGCAGCGCTGCGCCGCTGGCCAGTAGGTAGCCCGTCGCCAGCAGCCGCAGTGCCACCACCGGGTCGCCGGGGATGGGCAGGGCCAGCATGTAGACCAGAAACACCAGCGGCGGTTTATGGTCAAACAGATCGCGGTAGGGCACCTGGCCCGCCGCCAGGCCACTGGCCAGCACGGCATAGGCCCCCTCGTCCCGTTCCAGGGGCAGGTGGTGCAAGGGGCTACGGAGCAACCAGGTGAGCGCGACGAGAACGAGGCAGAGTGCAACCGTTATAACGGGACGCGCCAGCACAAAGGGGAATGGAGCCGACTGGGCGCGCCGCCGGTGGGAAACCGAGCGTGACGAATATTCCATGCATCCGTAAGCCTGCGGATGGGCCGATGAGTGAAAAGGGCGTTACCCTCCTGGTGCGGCGTGGTGAACAACGTGCAGGCGTGGCGCATTTCCATTGACGATTAACGTTGCCCGTAGGGCGGCGCGAAGCGCTTTTGACGAGTGTCACACGACCGTCTCGTCTGGAAATGCAAAGCGTATGTGAACGCAGGCGTTGTACACTGGATGGGGAGATTTGTCAATTTTTAGCTTTAGCTACGTGCTACAAACCCACAAATCCTGTTTCACGACGCTGGATTGGCTGGAAGCGAGCACTTATTGATGTAATTGGTAGTCCAATCAATTTCCTGCACCAGATTGCCATTCGAGTCGAAATAGCGCGCGCGGCAGGGGGTGTGGGCGGTGGGATTGACCATCGCATAGATACCATGTTCCACGCTGTCACGCAAGGTTCGTCCATCATCAAAGGTGACTTCAACCTCCGTCACACTCGGGGCAATGTCTGCGCCGTAGCCGATCACGAATGGATCGCCTGTATTCCGTAGCTCCTCGGATGAAGGTGAAGCTGGAAGGTATGATCTCCGCCCAACAATGACTGAGTTGTCAGTTACTGCTTGATTATCTACGTACTCATAGCCTGTTCTAAACGCACGCCAGCCAAACAGCTCCCGGCGCACAACCGTGTAGATAAGTTTGGGATAATCTTTATTAGTAGGCTTCTGTGCTGGTGCTAGCACAATAAACGTCCCATCACTTGCAGTTTCCATCGCAACCACACGGTAGCTCTGTGCGATATTCGGTGCAAGATTATTGG
>JALONX010000076.1 GCA_025454695.1 Chloroflexaceae bacterium | reverse complement strand
GGACAGTAGTAGCCAAAACTACAGTAGTACAAAAGCCATTGAGTTGATCGTTCAATCGTTGGAACGGTGCTATGTCTCCATCCACGCTTCCCCTCACCTTCGCCCCGCTCACCCCTGACCATTGGGACAATCTCGTAGCTCTGTTTGGCAACGATGGGGCGCAGAGCGGCTGCTGGTGCATGTAGTGGCGGCTGTCGCCCACAGCATTTAAGGCCCAGGCTGGCACAGCCAACCGCGCTACCTTGAAGCAGTGCGTGCAGGCTGGCCCACCCCCCGGCTTGCTGGCCTACGTCAATCAGCAAGCCATTGGTTGGTGTTCGCTTGCGCCACGAGAGATCCTGCAACGAGTCCCTCGTTCGGCAACCTGGAAACCCGTACATAAGCACGCCGCCTGGGTGCTCAGTCGAGGTCGCCCGCCGCCACCCGCAGTTTCCCATCATGCGTTTGTGGCTCTAACGGCGCTACGATCCCGCCCCAATCTGGTGCAGCTGCACCGCCAGCGCCGCCGCCAGCGCCGGGTCGCCAGTCGCTTCAATCTGGGCCGCCAGGGTTGAGACATCACCGCCCACGCCCAGCACCGCCGTGCCCCCAGCCGCCGGAGTTGCCCCCAGCCGCGCCAGCAGGTCGCTGGTGGTTGCCGCCCGGTCAAATTCCACTGCCGGGGCCGCCCCCAACGACGGCAGACTTACCCGGTAGTGCAGGTTGGTGCCCGCCGCCACCTGCCCGCCCACGGTGGTGATCGCGCTGGCCGCTGCCCCAGCAGCCGCTGCGGTGCCATTGCCCGCCGTGCCCAGCACCGTGGGCGCAGCGCCGCCCACCAGCACCGCCCCCAACGCCACCTTGCCCGTGGCAGTGCCCTGCACCTGCACGTCATACTGCTGGCTAGGGTCGGGGTTTTCAATAATCAGCATGTGCAGGCCCTGGCCACTGTGGCCATAGTTTTTGGCCCGCAGCCGCCCCTTGCGGCCCTTGCCCTGCGCTAGCGTGGCAGTCAACTCAATCGGCGCGGCGCTCAAAATCACCAGCCTGGCCGGGCTGGCCACTGCCTCCTCGCTGGCCCCCAGCACCACTGGGAAGGCTAATCCCAGTTCAGCAAAGATCTGCTCCAGCACCGGCTGGCGGTCGGCCATTTCGTGGTGAGGCACATGCACCGCCGGGTGGTTGCGGGCACGGCCATCGCCGAGGGTGGCGCTGGGCAAGGGCACGGTACTATCACCATTACCATCACTTTGTTCCTCCACCACCACGCCGTCGGGAAACAGCGGCGGATCGCCGGGGTTGCCGTCCTGGCTTTTCACCACAATATCATGCACGGTAGCAAAACCAACGCTGCTCAACACCGTCACGGGCACCCGCCCGAAGAGCGTGTTCAGGCCCTCGGGCCGGTTCAGCAGGTCACCCCAGAGGTTGCGTTCACGCAGGCTGTTTTCTGGCTTGTGGCTGTTGGGTGCGCTGCTGTCAATCAGGTAATCATCAATCGGCAGCAGGTCGCGCACGGCGGGGATGAGCGTGCGCACCGTGCGCAGGCGGTTGAGGCCGCTCATTGCCGGGTTGGTATGTTCCAGGTACCAGAGGTAGACATCGAAGACGGCCTTCATAAAGCCTTCGCTGCGCACATCGCCGCCGCCCCATGTGAAGTAGGCCTGGGCCGAGCCACGGTGGGGCGTGCCGAGGGTGATGAGCCGCTCCACATCGCCCCGGTAGCCGCTGCTCTGGATGTAGGAGCGGGCCACCAGGCCGCCCATGCTGTGCCCCACCAGAATCACTTTGCTGCTGCCAGAGCGGCTGCGGGCGCGGTCAATCCAGGGAATTAGGTAGTTCTGGGCCGAGTCTTGCACGGTTTTGCGCCAGTCATAAAAGGCCACAAACAGGTCGCGGTCGCGCACGTAGCCCGCCCGCTGAAACGCGGCCAGAAAGCCTTTGCCATAATCGGCAAAGGGCGGGAAACCCCAGCCACTCAGGGTTGGCCCGCGCCAGTCGAGCAACACCGGCAGGTGAAACGAGCCAAAAATACCGGGCACAAACACAATCGGCGTCCGGGGCATAGCGTCCTCCATGTGATTCGGGGGTTTATTGAGATAAACGCGGCGCTGGCCCAAAAATAGAGTACGTCAACTTCGCGCTATAATGATGCGCAGCATGCAAGTGGCCTCGGGCCTCTTCTGCATCATCTATCCGCAGATAACGCGATTACACAGATTTACTGTTCCAGCTGTGGATGAAACGAAATGGACGCAGCGACAAGTATTGTTCAACGAACGTTTCTGTGGCCACAACGTCGCTCATTGTCATTCCGAACGAAGTGAGGAATCTTCAGCGCAATCCACTGAAGACCCCTCACTTCATTCGGGGTGACATTGATATTCAAAGTAGAAAATAACGCCTCGTTGGTTAACTCATAACGCTCTGTCTTCGTTCCATCTGCGTAATCTGTGGATAAAACAAAGACTCTCACGGCAAGAGGAGCAGCTGTGGATCGGCCCTTCCCCATTCTGGAATTTGACCCCGCGCCTGAAGGCGTGCTAGAGCCTTCGCGCCTGATCGCCCCGGTGGACATTGCCAAGCACGCGGTACTCTGCTTCTTCCCCGAAGTCATCGCCGCCATGGTGGAGCGCTACCACCCGCGCCTGGTCTGCACCTTAACCAGTGAACTAGGCGGCCATCCCGTCTACGAGATGGAATTTCACGGGCGGCGGTTGGCCTTTCTGCACGCGGGCATGGGTGCGCCGGTGTCGGCGGGCTTTCTGCTGGAAGAGGTGATTGCGCTGGGGTGTCGTAAGTTCGTCGCATGCGGCGGGGCGGGCGTCCTCGACCCCACCATTGCCATGGGCCACCTGCTGCTGCCCACCGTTGCCGTGCGCGACGAAGGCACCTCCTACCACTACCTGCCTGCCGCCCGCGAGGTGCAGGCCGACCCGGTGGCTCTGGCGGCGATTGAAGCGACTCTGGCGGCCCACCATGTGGCTTACCTACCGATTAAGACCTGGACAACCGACGCCCTGTACCGCGAGACCCCGGCCAAAGTGCGGCAGCGCCGGGCCGAAGGCTGCCAGGCGGTGGAGATGGAAGCAGCCGCCTTCTTCGCCGTCGCCCAATTCCGCCGGGTCACCTTCGGCCAGATTCTCTACGGCGGCGACAACGTGGGGGCCGAGGAGTGGGACTCGCGCGATTGGACAAAAAACACGACCGTGCGCGAAAAGCTGTTTCTGCTGGCGGCGGAGGCGTGTTTACGAATTGACGATTACTCGATTGACGATTGACGATTACCGGGCAAAAACGCAGAGACGCAGAGATGCAGTACGCAGTACGCAGTACGCAGTAGGCAGTACGCATCACGTTTCACGTTTCACGTTTCACATTTCACGCATCACGCATTAGAACTGTGAATAAACGAAAAACCTCTTCGCGCCCTTGGCGGATCATTCTTTTTTTCCTTTTGCTGTCCGCATGTGCAACCCCGGCCCCGCCCGGCGAGTCCGTGCGGCGCTTTGGCGATAGCCCCCACGCCCTGGCTGAGCCGTTTCTGAGTGCATGGCGCAACGCTGGCGGCGAGCGGCTTGGCCCACCCCGCAGCGCCGCCATCTGGCTCGATGGGCGCAAAACCCAACTCTTCGACACGGTGCGCCTGGAAGCGGGCGGGCTTGGCGGCGTAGCCGTGGAGCGCCAACCCGAAAACTGGCAGCAGGCCGTGCCGCCACCGCTGTTTGGGCTGGAAGCGGCCCCGCAGCAGGCTAGCATCACCGTTGGCAGTTCGCAGTTGGCAGTTGGCCAGAGATCGACGAACGAGCAGGTTATAGTTCAACCACTCCAGCCGTTACAGGTCAACATTGAGATTGAAGGCTACAGCGGGCCGCTGGAGTTGCGCCTCTTCGACGCCGGGGTGCGCCCGGCGGGTGTGGTGAGCGGCACCGCCCAGGCGGGCACAGCAGCGCTGGAGCTGCTGCCCCGTGGCGTGCTCGGTTCCCAGTGGGCGCTGCTGCTGGTGGATGGCAAGCTCGCCGGAGCTAGCAGCAACCTTTTCACTCTGGATGCCGAAACCGCCCTGCAAACCGGCGTGCCTGACCTCGACCTGCTCTACCCCAAAATTCGCGCTTTTATGGAGCAGTGCGTTACCAGCTACGAGCTGGACGGCTTCGCCGTGCGGGGCTACCGTTCGCCCGATAACCCGCTGCTCTGGCTGCGCGACCACGTCTACCAGGGGCGGGGCTTCCGCTATTTTGAACGCGACGTGACCAGCCTGCTAGATGCCTTTCGCCGCGCCCAGCGGGCCGATGGCAGCTTCCCCGACGTGATTGACTACCCGGAGCGCTTCGTCAAAGCCGTGCGCAAAGACCCGGAGTCCGACCTGGAATTTCTGTTTGTGCAGGGCGTGCATGAAGCCTGGCAAATGACCGGCAACGAGGCTATTTTGCGCGACAACCTGGACGCCATGCGCCGTGGTTTGCGCTACATCACCAGCGACCCGCTGCGCTGGGATGCGGGCTTTGGCCTGGTGCGCCGTCCATACACCATTGATACGTGGGATTTTGAGTTTGGCCCCACCACCACCAGCCCTGACGGCAAACCGGCCCCGCGCCACTGGATTGACGAACGGACTCAGTGGGGCATTTTCCACGGCGACAACACCGGCCTGGCCTATGCCATGCGCCTGATGGCCGATATTGAGGAGCGGCTTGGCGACCGTGAGGCTGCCGGGCGCTGGCGGGCCGAAAGCCTGGCCATCATGCAGCGGCTCAACGAGCTGGCCTGGAACGGGCGCTTTTTCACCCATTTTATTCTGGCGGAGGGGCCACGGCGGGGCCAGTTGCCCGAGGTTGCGGGTGTGGACACCGGCGCACAACTCAGCCTTTCCAACGCCTGGGCGCTCAACCGGGGCAATGTGCTGGAGTTTGGCCAGGGCCAGGCGATTGTGCAGAGCTACTTTGAGCGGCGCGACTTCAGCCGGGCCTTTGCCGAGTGGTACAGCATTGATCCGCCGTTTCCCCCCGGTAGCTACGGCATGGGCGGGCGTCCCGGCGACGATCCGGGCGAGTATGTCAACGGTGGAATTATGCCACTCACCGGCGGCGAACTAGCGCGGGGAGCCTTCCGCTACGGGGCCGAGGGCTACGGCTTTGACATGCTGCGGCGCTACGCCAGCCTGATTCGGCTCACTGGTGAGAGTTACCTCTGGTATTATCCCGACGGGCGACCCGGCATCTCCGGCCCGGACACCATTCCCACCGATGGCTGGGGTTCCAGCGCCATGCTCGGCGCACTGCTGGAGGGTGCGGCAGGTGTGGTGGATCGGGGCAGCCGCTTCAACGACCTGGCCCTGACGCCCCGCTGGACTGCCGCGCCAGAGGTGCGCAATGCCCGCGTGGTGGCCCGCTACGCCACCTCGGACGGCTACGTGGCCTACACCTGGAGCCGGGGCGAACGCTCGCTGAAGCTCGACCTGACCGGCACATGGGAAGAGACTCGCATCCGCCTGTTGCTGCCCGAGGGCACCCCCGACACGCTCAGCGTCACCCTTGACGGCGCACCAGTGCAGGCCGAGATCGAGCGCGTCGCCGGGAGCCGCTACCTGCGCCTGCCCGCAAGCGGTGGTAATGCCATGGTGGAGGTGCGGTGGTAACAGAGGCTTAACAGTGAGAGAACGTCGAGAGGGTAGAGGGCGAACGTGTAGACTCGCGCTCCTACTGTGGTTTAATAGCTTTAAGGCGTCCTGTAGCCTTGAGCTTGCACAACGTAACTCGCGAAGTTAAGTTCACGCTCAAACGTTTTAATGCTATAGATCGAGGTTGCACCCGGTGCCAAGATGGTTGAACTCGCAAAGCCAAAATCAGTGTCTATAACCCCACCCCCAGCATCGTAGAACGTAACAACAACTTCAACATTTGAGAATTGAAAGCTTTGGTCATTCCGTACTTCACCGAAAACCTCAACTCCAAAATTATCACGGGTCGCCTGATTTAACACTGTGACAGCTTGATATTCTAAAATGCTTGTTGATAGCCACTCAAGAGTTAGCTCAGTTCGGCTTATGTCACGCGGAGCGTTCGAAAGAATCATTTTGAAAGGATTACGTTGATTAGGTTCGGTTTTTGTTAGGTAGGCGAATGTATCCTCAACAGCAATAAGTTGATTCGACGCATTGAAGAACCTAGCAGTTATTTTAACAAAATAGACTGGAGAGGATGTGCCATTTACAACCTCTCCTACAATATACAGACTATTGCCAACAAAAAAATCTCTCTGACTACGAACAAACACCGTGCTGGGTGCTGGTGTTGGGGCTACGGTTGGAGAAGGTGCCGGTTCTAGAGGAACATCTTCTGCCTTTGTAACAAATGGAAGATAGATACAAGAGAAAGCCGTACAATCAATTTGTGCTGACACGTTAGAAAACGCAAGAAGGCCAAGCACAAGAGTGCTGAAGATGGAGAGTAACAGTCTTCGCATTCTGACCTCGTTGCTTTTTATTGTAAAATTAGGAGTGTATTTGTTGTGCCAACCCATCTTATAATTATTATAATTTAAATAAACTCTTTTTGCAAGATATACTAACTATTTTTATAGATGATAGAGCAAACGAACGTCTTGATTGGTGTAGATATTTTCGAAAGCCCAGAGGCATGCGCCACCTGGCTCGTCGCTAGGTCAGGTGTCCCATGCGGGGGTCTGGGGCGTCAGGCCCCAGTGGGGTTGTCAGGGGTTAGCCCCTGACCGCCCGCCGCGTAGGCGCAACAAACAAGCATCTGAGCTTGTCGCTATTGAAACGAAGCGACAGAATGCAGTGCCCGGACAATAATACTTTGCAAGCATAAAAACATATGTGCGTATGGTATAATACACCGGCTCTGTCACCCTGGTTCGCTAGCCTGTTGAAGAGAAAGTAGACCCTGTGCGCCTCCCTCGCCATGTGCTTGTAGGCCTCGCCGCCCTGGTGGTGCTGGCATTCTTCGCCCTCCGACCAGGGGATCAGACCGTGCCTTCCGCATGGCGGCCCACGGGCGGACTGAACGCCATGGCCAACCCGGTGGGCGCTGGCGCGTTGCAGGGCCAGGCCGTGCCCGTCGGCCAATCGCAAGACCGGGGCCAGGCTATGGATGGCTACCTGACTGACCTGATGGGCAGCGGGCGCTTCAGTGGGGCGGTGCTGGTGGCCCAGGGCGGGCAGGTGCTGCTCAGCAAGGGCTATGGCCTGGCGGATACCATGCAGGTTGCCCCGAACACGCCCCAGACGCGCTTTCGGCTGGCTTCGATGAGCAAGCAGTTCACTGCTGTCGCCATCCTCATCCTCCAGGCACAGGGCCGCCTCAACCTTAACGACCCGGCATGCACCTACCTGCCGAGTTGCCCCGATGCCTGGGGGCCAATCACCATTCGCCACCTGCTCACCCACAGCAGCGGCCTGCCCAACTACACCGATTTCGCAGGCTTCGACGGCAGCGCGGGGCAAGCCACCACGCCCGATGAGCTGATCAGCCGCTTTCGCGACATGCCGCTGCGCTTCGCCCCCGGCAGCGCCTTCAGCTACGGCAACTCCGGCTATGTGCTGCTAGGCCGCATCATCGAGCAGGTCTCGGGCCAGTCCTATGGCGACTTTTTGCGCACGGCGATTTTTGAACCGTTGGGCATGAACGACAGCGGCTACGACGATGGCAGCGTGGCACGGGCGGTGAGCTACTCCCGCATCGGCCAGATCGCCTTTGGCATCAACACCACCACGCTGTTTGCAGCGGGCGGTCTCTATTCCAGTGTGGACGACCTCTACAAATGGGATCAGGCGCTCTACAGCGACCGGCTACTGCCCGCCAACTTGCGAAATGAGATGTTTACGCCCGCCATGCAGAACTATGGCTATGGCTGGTTTATTCAGCAACGCAGCGGGCGGCGCGTCATCTATCACCCCGGCTGGATCAGCGGCGCGGCCACCTACAGCGCCCACCTGCCCGACCAGGGCCTCACGGTGATCGTGCTGAGCAACCTGGAAACCGCCAATGTCCAGGGCATCAGCGACCAGCTGATCGAACTGGCCTTGCGGTAGGTTTTGCCACAGAGGGCACCGAGGAAAGAAGCGTGAAACGTGAAACGTGAAACGTACTGCATAATCCGTAATGGTGGTGACGCTGCATTGGCTCGTTGCTAGCCAGCTGCCAACCCTTCGGCAAGCGGTTTCCGAGCTTGACGAGGAGCAGGGCGTGCTGCCAACTGCCAACTGGAACCGACTGGATTCGGTCTCGGTCTCCCGTAATGGTGGTGACGCTGCATTGGCTCGTTGCTAGCCAACTGCCAACTGAAAACTGCCAACTGGAACCGGCTGGCTCCGGTCTCCCGTCTCCCGTCTCCCGTCTCCCGTCTCCGGTCTCCCGTTCAACTCCTTCTCGTCACAAACTTCTTGACAGCCCCGCCGCAGCGTGGTACCATCCACCAATTGCCGTAATTTCCCATTGTTAACCTGCAACGCAGCCAGTCTGGTCAGAAAATGTACACCGTTTGTACACTGGCCCTTTTTCTGCTACGGTCATTCTTGAAATAGGTTTTGTTCCATCGTAGAGACGCAGAGATTTTTAGAATTTCTTTCGGCCTACTCTTCTCCTCTGCGCTGGACTTCTGGTTCTCGGTTCTTGGTTCTCGGTTCTACCGATAGAGATACTTATGGCACCATTGCTTGAAGTTCGTGATCTCCACACACACTTCTCAACGCCAGATGGAATTGTGAAAGCGGTGAACGGCGTGTCGTTCCACGTAGACCGGGGCGAAACGCTCGGTATTGTGGGCGAGAGCGGCTGTGGCAAAAGCGTCACCTCGCTCTCGATCATGCGCCTTATTCCTAACCCGCCGGGCAAAATTGTCGGCGGGCAAATTATGTTTGACGGCGAAAATCTGCTGGATTTCAGCGAAGAGAAGATGCGTGATATTCGTGGCAACCGCATTGCCATGATTTTTCAAGACCCGATGACCTCGCTCAACCCCGTGCTCACGGTGGGGCGGCAGATCACCGAGTCGCTTGAATTGCACATGAAGTTGAATAGAAACGAGGCCCGCAATCGGGCAGCGGAACTGCTCAACCTCGTTGGCATTCCCAGCCCGGCCAAACGGCTCGACAACTACCCCCACCAGTTCAGCGGCGGCATGCGCCAGCGGGTGATGATCGCCATGGCGCTTTCGTGCAACCCCGAACTGCTGATTGCTGACGAGCCAACCACGGCCCTGGATGTGACCATCCAGGCCCAGATTCTAGAACTGATTGATCGGCTGAAGAAAGAGCTTGGCACCGCCGTGATCATCATCACCCACGACCTGGGCGTGGTAGCCGGGATGACTGACCGGGTGACGGTGATGTATGCGGGCAAAGTGGTGGAAGAAGGCAAAACCAGCCAACTCTTCGCCAACCCGCGCATGCCCTACACCATCGGCCTGCTGCGCTCCATCCCCCGGCTTGATGATGAGGAAAAGCGCAAGCTCACCCCCATCAGGGGCCTTCCGCCAGACCTCACCAGCCTGCCACCGATCTGCCCCTTCAGCCCCCGCTGCGACTATGTGCAGGAGGCGTGTCTGGGGCAGGTGCCGCCGCTGCGCGAGGTGGGGCCAGGCCATCGGGCCGCCTGTCTATTTGATATTACCCTCGATACGCCGATTCCCATCCGCACGCCGGACGAAGTCGCAGCCTGATAAATTAGCCACAGAGGCCACAGAAGGCACAGAGACAATCAGATACCATAACACCTCTGTGTTCTCTGTGTTCTCTGTGTTCTCTGTGGCAAAACGATTGCTCTCTGTGGCAAAAGAGATAAAGTTATGACAACGAGTACGAATACGTTAATTGATGTGCGCGACCTGCGCATGCACTTTCCCGTCACCAAGGGCGTGATTTTTCAGCGCCAGGTCGGCTCGGTGAAGGCGGTTGACGGCGTTAGCTTCAGCATCAAAGCCGGGGAAACCCTGGGTCTGGTGGGCGAGAGCGGCTGCGGCAAAAGCACCACCGGGCGGGCCATCCTGCAGCTCTACCGCCCCACCAGCGGCGAAGTGATTTTTCAGGGCCAGGATTTGACCAGGCTGCAAGGCGAAGAACTTCGCCGCATGCGCCGCAACGTGCAGATGATCTTTCAAGACCCGTATGCCTCGCTCAACCCCCGTATGACGGTGGGCGACATCATCGCCGAGCCGATCCGGGTGCATAAGCTGCGCCCCAACGAAAAGGCCGTGCGCGAGCGGGTGCAGGAACTGCTCGGCCTGGTGGGTCTCAACCCGGCCTTCGCCAACCGCTACCCCCACGAGTTTAGCGGCGGCCAGCGCCAGCGCATCGGCATCGCCCGCGCCCTGGCGGTGGAGCCAAGCTTCGTCGTCTGCGACGAGCCGGTCTCAGCGCTGGACGTGAGTATCCAGGCCCAGATTGTGAACCTGCTGGAAGAGTTGCAGGATCGGCTGGGGCTGACCTACCTATTCATCGCCCACGACCTGAGCGTGGTAAAACACATCAGCGACCGGGTGGCGGTGATGTACCTGGGCCGCATGGTGGAACTGGCCGAAGGGCCGAAGCTCCACACCATGCCGCTGCACCCCTACACCCACGCCCTGCTGTCGGCCATCCCCGTGCCCGATCCTCAGGTCGAGCAGCGGCGGCGGCGAATCATTCTAGAGGGCGATGTACCCAGCCCGCTCAACCCGCCCTCGGGCTGCCCCTTCCACACCCGCTGCCCCCTGGCGGTGCAGAAGTGCAAAGAGGAAATGCCGCCCTTTAAGGATTACGGCGATGGCCACTTTGCCGCATGCTGGCGGGCCGAAGAGAGCGGCACGCTGATGCCCCAGGTCGCCCGCGACCAGAACGAACGCCTGGCCGCGAAGCTCCACACCGAAGCGCTAAAGGTCAAGACGCCGAACTAAACGCAGAGGCACATAGAACGAATAGCAAGGGAAATAAAGGAAATAGCGACCAGACATTCAAAATTATTTCCCTTATTTCCCAGTTCTTCGGCTACTCATAACTCATAACTCGTAACTCATAACACTCTGTGTTCTCTGTGTCCTCTGTGGCAAAACTGCGCTTTACGCCCATCGCAACTCGTGTTATAACAGGGACGCACTGGCGCTGCTGGTACGGCTTCTGCTTCAGCAGAGTCGCATCGTCGCGCTGCATCATGCAGTTTGCAGAACACAACGCAGTTTCCAATCTACAATCCGCCAATCTGCAATCTGCAATCCGCTAGAACGTGTGCCGGGCTGATCGATGCTGGTCAGCCCTTTTTGGATTGCCATGCAATATGTAAACCAACTCACCAGCCAGCTGGCCGCCCTGCCCCCGCTGGCAGAGCTAGCCGCAACTCTGGCGCGCTCCTCCGGCTGGCTGCGGGTCGCCCCGCTGATCACCGCCGCCCGCACGCCCACCGTGGCAGCCCTGGCCCGCCAGCCGGGTGCGCCCCGCTGCATGCTCTACGTGGCCAACAACGCCGATAGCGCCGGGCGGGCCGCCGAAGACCTGCGCCAATGGCTCGACCCGGCGGCGGTGCTGCTCTACCCAGCGAACGACGCCATGCCCTATGAACACATGTCGCCGGGAACGGAGGTGCTGGGCCAGCGCATGCGGGTGCTGCAACGGCTCGCTAGCTTGCGCCATGCCGATAGGGAACAGCAAACACCAACCATCGTCGTTGCGCCCATCCGCGCCCTGCTGCAACCCACCCTCAGCCTGGATGAATATGCCTACGCCACCACCAGCCTTCAGCGCGGCCAGCAGATTGACCAGGACGAGCTGCTGGGGCGCTGGCTAGAGTTGGGCTACCGCAACGCTCCGGCGGTGGATGTGCCCGGCGAACACAACCGGCGCGGCGGGATTGTGGACATCTGGCCGATGGGCGACGAGCAGCCCCTGCGCAGTGAATGGTTCGGCGACGAGATTGACAGCCTGCGCCGCTTTGATGCGGTCACCCAGCGTAGCGACCAGCGCCTTGAAGCGGCCCTCGTTGGCCCGCCCCATGAATTCCCGCTCTGGAACCGCGAACGGGCACTGGCCCGCATCCGCAGCCAGGACGTGAGTTTTATGCGCCAGGAGGCCCGCGACGAGTGGGAACTGGCCCTGGAACGGTTGGAACGAGGCGAACGCTTCGAGGGGCGAGCTTTTTACGCCCCCTTTTTCCGCGAGTCCATGCCCTACACCTCGCTGCTGGAACATCTGCCCCAAGGCACGCCGGTGTTCTATTCCGAGGCGCTGTTGATCAGCCAGGCCGCTGCTGATTTTGACGCCCAGGCCGACAAACAGCGCCTGGCCCGCATCGAGTCGAATGAGCTGCCGCCCGATTTCCCTCGCCCCTACATGCGCTGGGCTGAACTGATGCAAACCGTCAGCCCTCAGGCGCTTGCGGTTGACCTGAGCAACAACGAACTCGACTCAGATGCGCCGGTTTACCAAGTGGCCGGGTTGCATTTCAGCGCCCCGCCGCTGTTTGGCGGGCAGTTTAAGCGCCTGGTGGCCGAGATTGTGGGGCGGCTGGAACGGGGTGAACAGGTGCTGGTGGTCACGCCCCAGGCGGCGCGGGTGCAGGAACTGGTGCATGAAGCGCTGTCCAGCCGCCAGAAGATTGACACCGCCGACCCGTTGGGCCTCGATGGGGATGTAACGCCGCAATATGTTGCGGCGCTACGTGATGGCGCATCAAACCCCAATTTCGCCGTCATCCATGGTGCGCTCGACGAGGGCTGGCACCTGGACGAACTGAACCTGACGCTCTTCACCGATACCGAGATTTTTGGCATTCGCCAGCGCCGCACCGCAAGCCAGCGCCGCAAACGCCGCGAACGCAGCGCCGAAGAGCGAGCCGCTTTTCTGCGTGGGCTGCAAAATGGCGACTACGTGGTGCATATCGAACATGGTATTGCCGTTTATGAAGGGCTGCTGCGGCGGGCCGTGGGCGGAGTGGAACGGGAATACCTCAGCCTGCGCTACGCCGGGGGCGACCGGCTCTATGTGCCGGTAGACCAGGTTGACCGGGTGGCCCGCTACATCGGCGCTGGCGACACCTCCCCCCAGCTCACCCGCCTGGGCACGCAGGAGTGGGAACGGGCCAAACGCAAAGCCCGCGCCGCCGTGCAAGA
>JALONX010000764.1 GCA_025454695.1 Chloroflexaceae bacterium | reverse complement strand
TCGGCGGCCCAAGTCGCCGCCACTATCGCCGTGGCAAGCGCTGGTGGATGCCTTGATCTACTGCGTGCTGCGTAATTCGTATTGCGTAACCCGAATGCGATGCAAATCGCTGTAATGCACTGAGGGCGGGTCATAGACCGCGCTTCTACCCCACTGGTGTTGGTCGCGGGCAGGTCGGAGACCGCGCCCCTACCCCACTGGTGTTGGTCGCGGGCGGGTCGGAGACCGCGCCCCTACGACGTTGAACTATCCTTGTGTTATCGTGTTACAAACGGTTCCTGGTGCTTTGCGTCTCTGCGTCTCTGCGTTTAACTGCTAACTGCCAACTGTTCCCGCACGGCCTGTTCCAGCGTACATGGCACACCGTCGCCCCGGAGTTGGGTTTGCCGCACCAGGGCGTGTTCCAGCGCCGCCACGGAGATTTTGCCTTCCCGCAACAGGCTTGCTGCATACTCCTGGTCACTGCCGTGGGTCGCTGAGTCCAGGTGGTCGAAGAGTTGGACGACGAGCAGATCGGCAAGATTCTCCGGGCTGATCATCTCACGCTGCACCAGAATATCGCCGAGGGGAATGTGCTGGCCCTCTGCCAGCAGGTGCTGCTGTTCCGCCAGGGCGGCGTTGATCTGGGCTTCAGTGACTGCGCCAGCCATAACCAGGTAACGTCCAATCGGAATCGAAGAGGAAATTGGGGCGGCAACGGTGCGTTTTTTCTTTGGCATGAGCAATTTCCTGCAATGGGAGGTTGTTCGGGATGCAAGCGTTTAGCGCATTGCGACGCTGCATTTGGGCTATTATACCAAATTTATTTGTTTTATAAAGCCCCCTGTTGCAGTAAATGGGTAAATGTAAACGCACAAAAAATGTAATGTATTGCAGAGAACACGGAGAAAAATAGTCAAATCTTCCGCGTTCTCTGCGGTAAAAAACGCTACACCAGCAGACTCATTGGTGCTTGCAGCAATCGTTTGAGTTCTTGCAGGTACTGTGCGCCCACGGCTCCGTCCACCACCCGGTGATCCACGCTCAGGGTGACGTTCATGATCTCGCCGATGCTGAGTTGGCCATCGCGCACCACCGGAATCTGCCGCACCGCCCCCACGGAAAGGGAGCCAGCCTGGCCAGCGGCGATGATCGAGACGAACTCCGTCACCTCAAACATGCCCAGGTTAGAAATCTGGAAGGTGCCGCCTTCAAGCTCATTCGGCTTGATTTTGCCCCCACGGGCGCGGCTGGCCATATCTTTCACCTCGGCGGCGATGGTGCCGATGCTCTTCTTGTCGGCGTCGGTGACCACCGGAGCCACCAGGCCTTCTTCCAGGGCCACCGCCACGCTGACGTTAACGTAGGGGTAGCTGACGCTGGCAGGCTGGTTGTCGGCGGTGGTGGCGTAGCTGCCGTTGAGCGCCGGGAACTTCAGCAGGGCTTTCGCCGCCGCTTTGATCACCATGTCATTCACCGAAACTTTCACCGGGGCTGCACCGCTGTCGTTGATCTGCTGGCGCAGCTTCATGGCTTCGGCCATGTCAATCTCGGTGGTGATGTAGATGTGGGGCGTGCCCGGCTTGGAAGCCGACATTGCCCGCGCAATCGCCTTGCGCATGCGGCCCATCGGCACCACCTCGCCAGCGGGCGCGGGGGCGGGGGCCGGAGCCGCTGCCGGGGCCGGAGCTGCCGCAGCGGGCGTAGGCGCTGCCGGGGCGATTGCAGGTGCAGGCGCTGGGGTCGCAGTGGGCTGCGGCTGGGCGGTGCCACGGCGGGCGGCGAACTCTTCCACATTCTCTTTGATAATACGCCCACCAGGGCCGGTGCCATGCACCTGGCGTAGGTCTACGCCCAGTTCTTCGGCGATGCGGCGGGCCACCGGCGAAGCTTTGACGCGCTCGTCGCCCTGGCCATTGGTGTCCAACGTTGGCTCGCTGGTTTCTTTGCCTGCCGCCGGGTAGCCATAGCCTGCCGCCGTCCCGGCCACCTCTTCGCCGCTGCTGCCGCCAGTGGCGCTACCAGCCGGTTGGGTGGCGCTGCTGGCGGGCTGGGCCGTGCGCTCGGTCGCAATCGCGCCGCCCTCTTCGCTCGGTGTCTGAGACTGGGCCGTGGCCGGGCTAGCCGAGCCGTTTTGCGGGGCAGTCGCCGGGGCGGTGCCATCGCCAATCAGGGCAATCACTTCGCCAATGGGCACAGTTTTACCTTCGGGCACCAGAATTTGCTGCAACACGCCAGCATCGAAGGACTCAAGCTCCATCGTGGCCTTATCGGTTTCGATTTCGGCGATAATCTCGCCCTTTTCGATCTTGTCACCCTGTTTTTTCAGCCAGCGCCCGACCGTTCCCTCCGACATGGTATCGCTCAGACGTGGCATTGTTACTTCAGCCATACTCTTCCTCGATTTCAGATTGTAGATTGCAGATTGCAGATTGATCTACTTGCAAGGGAAATAAAGGAAGGAGAATAATCCTGAGCCTTGAGGCGGCTTTTCTTTTATCTCCCTTGCGATCCATTATCAATCAACTGCGTGTAGCTGGCCAAAGCTCACAAAGGTTCGCAGATCCATGTGGATTAAAGCTCCCTTTGTGCCTTTGTGCCCCTTCGACCGGCTCAGGGCAGGCGTTGTGAGAGCTACATAATTAGCCTTTGCCCTTCAGCACCTTGCGGATGGCGTAGATCAGGTCATTGCTGGTGGGCTTGGACATTTGCGACAGGCCCTTGGCGTAGGGCAGTGGCACTTCCAAACCGGCCACCCGCTGCACCGGTGCATCCAGGTAGTCGAAGGCTTCTTCCTGAATGGTAGCGGCAATCTCCGCCGTCACGCCGTAGGAATACCAGTCTTCGGCAATCACCACGGCTCGATTGGTCTTTTTCACCGAATTGATGATGGTGGGCCGATCCAGCGGGCGCAACGAGCGCAGGTCTACCACCTCCACGCTGATGCCCTCGGCTTCCAGGCGGCGGGCCACCTCCAGCGCAATCACCGTCATGCGCGAGTAGGTGATCACGCTCACATCGGTGCCCTGGCGCTTGACCTCGGCCACGCCAATCGGAATGGTGTAGTCCTCGTCCTGGGGCACTTCGCCCTTGGTGTCGTAAAGCGCCAGGCTTTCGATAAACATCACCGGGTCGTCGTCGCGGATGGACGAACGTAACAACCCCTTGGCGTCATATGGCGTCGAAGGGGCCACGACTTTGAGGCCGGGGCAGTAGGCGAACCAGTTCTCAAAGCTCTGCGAGTGAGTTGCTGCCAGCTGGCCTGTGCCGCCACTGGGTGTGCGAATCACCAGTGGCACCCGTGCCTGGCCACCAAACATGTAGTGGATTTTCGAGGCGTGGTTCACCACCTGGTCAATCGCCACCAGGATAAAGTTAATGGTCATAATCTCGACCACCGGGCGCAGGCCGAGCATGGCTGCGCCAGTGGCCAGCCCCACAAATCCTTCTTCGGCAATCGGCGTGTCCACCACGCGCTTGGGGCCAAACTCTTGCAGCAAGCCCTCAGTAATGCGGTAGGATCCTTGAAATACGCCGATCTCCTCGCCCATCAGAAAGACGTTCGGGTCACGGGCCAACTCTTCGCCCAGCGTATCGTTCAACGCCTGGCGGTATGTAATCACGG
>JALONX010000763.1 GCA_025454695.1 Chloroflexaceae bacterium | reverse complement strand
GTCTTTTACAAATTTCTCATCTCTGATCGCCAAGAGGGTGACTGAAACGGTCGTTTTTTAGCGCTCGCAAAGCCGCAAAGCACGCAAAGGTTTGAATATGTATATCCCTGGCGACACCTTTGCGCCTTTGCGCCTTTGCGAGAGATGTTTCTGAGCTATGCAAGACTGGCTTTCGGCCCAGGCCCGCGCCCGGCCCCAGGCACTGGCGCTGGTGCTGGGTGATGTAGCCCTCAGCTATGATGAACTGAACCGGCAGGTGGCCATGTTTGCCGCCCGGCTGTCTGCCCTTGGTCTGCGGCCTGGGGCGCATGTTGGGCTGCTGCTGCCCAACCGCCTTGAAGCGGTGCTGGCGATACACGCCGCCGCCCGCCTCGGCTGCGTCCTGGTGTTGTTCAACACCCGCCTGACCGCCCGTGAGCTAGACGGGCTGTTGCACACCACGCCATGCGAGCTGCTGCTCTATTCGCAGGAAACGGCGGGGGTCGCCTGCGAGTTGCGCGAGTCGCCCCGGCTGGTCTGTGTTGATGAGTCCGAAGCACCCGATTTTCTTGCCTTCAACAGCAGCGCACCGCTGGCGGAAGCAACTTATCTGCATGGCACCATTGACCTCGACGCCGTGTGTGCCATTCTTTTTACCTCCGGCACCAGCGGCAACCCCAAGGGCGTGCAGCTCACCTACGGCAACTTCTTCGCTGGCGCGATGAGTTCGGCCTACCGCATTGGTGTGCTGCCCCACGACCGCTGGCTGTGCGTGCTGCCGCTCTACCACGTGGGCGGGTTGAGCATTGTGTTGCGCTCCTGCCTCTACGGCACCGCCGTTGACCTGTGGACGCACTTCGATCCAAATGCTATCAACGCCGCCCTTGCCCGCACGCCGATCACGCTGCTCTCGCTGGTGCCAACCATGCTCTACCGCATGCTGGAAACCGCTGAGGCGCTGGCGCAACCGCTGGCGCTGCGATTGGTGCTGCTCGGCGGCGCGGCGGCAACACCTGAGCTGGTGGCGCATGCCCAGGCTTGCGGCATGCCTGTCACCACAACCTACGGACTCACTGAGGCTGCCTCCCAGGTGGCCACGGCCCTCCCCGCTGACACCATGCGCAAACCGGGCAGTGTGGGCAAAGCGTTGCTTTTTAGCCAGCTGCGCGTGCTGGATGAAGCGGGGTGCGACCAGCCGCCCGGCGCGATTGGCGAGATTGTAGTGCATGGGCCAACCGTGATGGCGGGCTACCATGCAGATGCTGCCGCCACAGGTCGGGCGCTGCGCGACGGCTGGCTGTACACCGGCGACCTTGGTTATCTTGACGATGAGGGCGACCTGTGGGTGGTGCAGCGCCGTAGCGATTTGATCATCAGTGGGGGCGAAAATGTCTACCCGGCGGAGGTGGAAGCAGTGCTGCTGCGTCACCCCGCCGTGGCCGAAGCGGCGGTAGTCGGAGTTGCGTCGCCGGAGTGGGGCCAGCAGGTGGCGGCGGCGCTGGTGCTACGGGAAGGTGACGCCAACGTTGAATCGATCCTGGCCTTCTGTCGGGCGCAGCTGGCGGGCTACAAGCAGCCCCGACTCGTGCGGGTGGTGCCGCAGTTGCCGCGCACGGCCTCGGGCAAAATCCAGCGAACCGCGCTCCAGGAGCTGTTCCGGGATGGTGCATGATGGACTACTACATTGAAGAACACGGTCAGGGCGAGCCGCTGCTGTTGCTGCATGGCTTTACCGGCAGCACGGCCAGTTGGAGCGAGCTTGTCTCGCCGCTAGCCCAACACTTCCGCGTGATTCTGGTTGACCTGCCGGGCCACGGGCGCACCGCAACGCCCCCAACCGTTGAGCGGGGCCGCATGCCTGCTGTCGCCGCCGACCTGTGCGACATACTCGCCTCCCGTGGGGCCAGCCCGGCCCATGTGCTGGGCTACTCGATGGGCGGGCGGCTAGCTCTGTACTTTGTGGAGGAGTGGGAACGCCTGCCGCTGTGGGCAAGCCAGCGCCAGTTGCCCAATGCCACCCGCCAGCGCCTCTGTGCGCAACGCCTGCGTAACCGCCCGCAAGGCCTGGCCGCCAGCCTGCGCGGCATGGGCACCGGCGTTCAACCGTCGCTGTGGGAGGAGTTGCCGCAGCTAGCGCTGCCGACCCTGCTGATCACCGGTGCGCTTGACGCGAAATTCACCCAGATTGCCCGCGCCATGGGCGAGCGCTGCCCGGCGTGCCGTATCAGCACCATCGCCAACGCCGGGCACACGCCCCACCTCGAACAGCCTGAAGCGTTTCTTGACCAGGTGTATACATTTCTTACAAAGCGATAGATAGAGAAAGCTTGTTGTTACAGCTCTCGCAAAGGCGCAACGGTGCAACGTATGGGCACAAGCATGTGCATCTGCGATACAGCGATTATTGTTGCAGCTCTCGCAAAGGCGCAAAGCTCACAAAGGAGTCGCAGCCGAACGTGCTTCTCTAAACCTTTGCGGACTTTGCGCCTTTGCGAGAGCTTTTTTACCCCGCAAGCTGCCCCGCCATAAACGTAAGCAGCACCAGTACGCCAACCATCAATGCAGCGATGGCGATGGCGGCGAAGAAGCTCCAGTGGGGCAGTGCCAGCAACGGGCGCATGGTTGCGCGGAGGTGGGGCCACAAGGGCCGAGGCAGGCCCAACAGCAACAGCAGCAGCAACGCGCCATATTCCTCAAACCAGTTCACCAGCCATTCCAGCAGCGGGGTGAGCGACAGGGCCGGGGTAGCGCGGGCGCGGCGCGGCGGTGCCAGCGGCAGGCTCACCAGTGGCCGGGCGGTGACATCGGCCAGGGCCACCAGCCCCCGTCGCGCCACTGGATGCGCCGGGTTCAGCCGCAGCACCTGTTCCAGGCAAAAGCGTTGCTCATCGGGCCGGGGCAGCGCCCCGGAAAGCCAGAGCCATGCATGCAGGTCGCGCTGATTTTGTGCTAACGCCGAAAGCAGCAGGTCAGTGGCTCGTTGCTGGTTGCCCGCCCGCAGTTCGTGAATGCCCTGGTAGGTGATGGGAGAGATGCTCATGGTGCTGGTTGCTCCGGTGCGCGTGCGAATAGACTCGCACAACCAAACGCACCAGAGTCCCATTTCACCGTGGCGGGCGATTACAGAGGGATTGCAGTTGGTAGTTGGCAGTCGGCCGTTGGCCGTTGGCCGTTGGCCGTTGGCAGTCGGCAATCGGCAGTTGGCCGTTGGCCGTTGGCCGTTGGCTGCCGCTTTAGACCGCAAACTGCAAAACTGCAAAACTGCAAACTATGATGAAATAAACCCATGCTACAATAGTACAAATGCCCCCCGCCCCATCTTCCCAATCTGCAATCTGCGATCAGCCAATCTGCAATCACAAAGGAGTTGTTGATGGAGTTCGTGCGCACGCCAGATGAACACTTTGAGAACCTGCCCGGCTATACTTTTCCGCCAAACTATGTGACGGTAGATGGTTTGCGTATCCATTATGTGGATGCTGGCCCCGCCGATGCACCACCCGTGCTGCTGATGCATGGCGAGCCGTCGTGGAGTTACCTCTACCGCACGATGATTCCGCTGTTGGCCGAGGCGGGCCACCGCGTGATCGCCCCCGATCTGATTGGCTTTGGCCGCTCCGACAAGCCGGTGCAACGGGAAGACTACACCTACCAGCGCCATGTGGATTGGATGCACGGCTTTCTGAATGCGCTTGATGTGCAGAACGCGACACTGGTGTGCCAGGACTGGGGCGGGCTGATTGGCTTGCGCCTGGTGGCGGAACAGGGCGGGCGCTTTGCCCGTGTGGTGGCGGCCAACACGGGCCTGCCCACCGGCGACACGCCCGTGAGCGAGGTGCTGCTGGCCTGGCAACAGATGTCGCAGACGATGCCAGAGTTTGTGGCCAGCGGGGTGGTGGCCCTGGGCTGCAACACCATGCTGCCGGAGGAGGTACTCGCCGCCTACGACGCGCCCTTCCCCGACGAGCGCTACCTGGCTGGTGCCCGCGTGTTTCCCATGCTCATTCCAACCACTCCCAGCGACCCGGCGGCTTCGGCTAACCGGGCAGCATGGGCGGCGCTAATGGCCTGGCACAAGCCCTTTCTTACTGCCTTTAGCGACGGCGACCCGATTACCAGCGGGGCCGAGCAGCCCTTTCAAACGCTGATTCCGGGCGCACGGGGCCAGGCCCACGTCACCATCAGCGACGCCGGCCACTTTTTGCAGGAAGACAAGGGCGAGGAGTTGGCCCAGGTGGTGCTGGAGTTTATTGCGCGAACGTGAGGGCGGTCGGCTAGCAGTTGGCAGTTCGCAGTTGGCAGTTCGCAGTTGGCGTGTGAGAATGCCAACTGCGAACGGTTCTTTGTTCTTGGTTCTCGCTGGGCATCACTTCCCAATTAACACCGCCCGAAAGGCCTCGGCGGCGATGGCACTGGGGTCTACCGACATCTGGTTGGCGGCGACGACGATGGTAATGCCATATTCGGGCACAAACCAGACCGCCGAGCGATAGCCGTTGAGTGCGCCGGTGTGGCCCCACACGGTCGCCGCAACTGCGTCTGGCCCGCCCGCCCGCAGGGTCTTCTGCATCATCCCCAGGCCGTAGACGAGGTTGTTTCTGGCCCAGTCGGCGCTCACCGGCACAAAACCCCGCATGGTGGCAAAGGTCTCAGGCCGCAGTAGCTTGCCGCCAAAGAGGGCGTGGCCGAAGCGGGCCATCTCATCGGGCGTGGAGACAATGCCGCCAGCGGCCCATGCAAATGAGAGGTTCGCCGCCGACATGTCGCCCCAGCCCGCGTAGCCATGCACCAGCGTGCCCGCCTTCTCGGGGCCGGGGTCGAAGTTTGTCTGGCTCATGCCGATTCGGTCGAGGATGCGCCACTGCACTTCGTGTTCCAGGCTCTGGCCGGTGGCCCGTTCCACGATCAGCCCCAGCAGCACATAGTTGGTGTTGGAATAGAACCAGCGCCCCGACGCACCAGGATTAAAGACCCGGCGTTTGCCCAGGGCATACTGCACCATCTCCTCCGGCTGCCAGATGCGCCCTGGATCATCGCGGGTCATCCGCATAAAGGGGCCATCCATGTAATCGGGCAGGCCGCTGGTGTGGGTCAGCAGCTGACGAATATTCATGCCATCGCCGCCGGGCACCAGGCCGGGCAACCAGCGCTCCACCGTGTCATTCAGCGTCAGGTGGCCCTCTTCCAGCAGTTGTAGCACCACCGTTGCGACAATGATTTTGGTATTGCTGGCAAAACGGAAGCGGTCATTCGGGCCGAGGGGCTGACCGGTCTCCCGGTTGGCCACGCCCCGCGCACCAGCCCAACTGCCCTGACCCTCCACAATCACATGAAGCATCACACCAGGGATATTCGGGTTGGCAATAGTTCGGTCAAGCACTGCTTCCAGGGCGGCGATCTTCTCGGGGGGAATGCCCGTCTGTTGGGCGGGGGCGGCGCTGGCGGGTGGGGCAACAAAGGCCACAAGCAGGGCGCAGCACAGCAGCACAATGGCTGGCGCGTGCAGCCATCGTCGCCGGGCAAGAATGTGTGACATACGGGGCCTCTCGTTTAGTTAAAGA
>JALONX010000075.1 GCA_025454695.1 Chloroflexaceae bacterium | reverse complement strand
CGCCCACCCTGCTGGAGTGGACTCAACAAGACGCGTGGCAGGCTAGCGTTGCATAAGCCCGCATCTCAACTAACTTCAATCGGTCTCACAGAGATATACGGAGGAGTTTCACACGATGAATCTATCTAAAGGTGGAGATTTTCCAGGAGTTTTTTACCGCAGAGACGCGGAGGCTTTTCTTTTACCGCAGAGACGCGGAGGGCGCAGAGGCTTTTTTATTACCTCTGCGCCCTCTGTGCCTCCGCGATGAATTAAAATGCTACACCTGCATCACTTCCACGCCTTCCATGGTTTCGGCAATGAGGTTGTCTACCACGGCTTTGAGGTCGTTGGTTTCTTCGTAGACACGCAGCTGGCGGTCGGCGCTGCTGCCATTGTCGGCGATAGTGATGAGGTATTCAACGTCTTTGCGGCTACCGAGCATATCCACCACATCGTCTACAAAGGCCACCATTTCATGCACCAGGGCCTTGGTTTCCACCTCTTTGCGCTTGCCGAAGTCAATCAGCTTGCCGTCCAGGCCGTAGCGCTGGGCACGCCACTTGTTCTCCATCACCAGGGCGCGGCGGTAGGTACGGAAGGTGGTGTTTTCCTCAAACATGATGTAGAACTTGACCAGGAAAGCCTGCATGATTGCCGCTAGCGCCAGGCATTCATCGGCACGGGTGGCAATGTCGCAGACGCGGTATTCGAGCGTGCCGAAGACCGGGTGGGGCCGCATGTCCCACCAGATTTTCTTGCCGTTGTCAATACAGCCGGTGTTGATCAGCAGGTTGATGTAGCGCTCGAATTCGGTGGCGGAGACGAAGGATGGCGGAATGCCGGTGCGCGGGAAGCCGCTGAAGATAACGCTGCGGTAGGACTTAAAGCCGGTTTTGCGGCCCATCCAGAAGGGCGAGGAGGTGGAAAGGGCCAGCAGGTGGGGCAGAATGTAGCGGGCCACGCTCATCAGTTCAATGGCGACTTCGTTGTTGGGCATGCCCACATGGCAGTGCATCCCGAAGATCAGCAATTGCAGGGCGGCGTCCTGCATCTCTTCTACTACGCCCTTGTAGCGTTCAAAGGGGGTGATCTCCTGCTGCATCCAGGAAGAGAAGGGGTGGGTGCCAGCGGCAGCGATCTTCAAGTTCTGGCGAGCGGCCAGGCCCGCAATTGCGCCCCGCAGATGGATGATTTCAGCCCGGGCCTCGGAAATGGTGCGACAGGGACGGGTGCCAACCTCGATGATGCTCTGGTGCATCTCCGGCTTGATTTGCTCGCGCAGAATGCGCTGGCCGTCTTCCAGAATCTGGGTGATGTAGGAGCGCAGTTCGCGGGTTTCCGGGTCAATCACCTGGTACTCTTCTTCGATACCGAGGGTAAAAGCAAAATCGGCGTCCATCGGGTTGTAAATCGCCATCGGTCTCTCCTGGTTGGTTGCGTCACTTCATGTGGCAAAGGGGTGCCCACCCATGTGCCTCTATTATACCCGAAGGTATTCATTTCAATAGAGCTGAGTTCTTATTTCGCAAGCGCGTGGCGAGCATTTCACATGGTGAGCCGAACAGACTCAGCGAGGCGTTGCGCTAACAAAATGGCGCGGTGCGAATGTTCGCACCGCGCCGTTTGGTTTATCTTGCCCGAACTGGCTTCTGGGGCTTGCCCCGGTTGCGCCAGCGGTCGCGCAGGTAGGCAATGCCATTGCGCTGGTAGACCAGCCACTCGATCACCAGCACCAGCAGCGCCAGCGCCGCCAACCAGCGCCAGAACTCGTCGCGGCCCACCTGTTCGCGGGCCACGGTGGACTGAAGTCCGCTGGTCTGGGGCACGTTCATGTCTTGCTGTGGGCCGATGCGCGACTCGCCAGCGGTGAAGAGATTGACGGCGTAGCGGTGACCCGCCACCCGTTCCTGGTTCCGAAACTCCTCTACCGCGTAGACTCCCAGGGCGTCGGTGTCGGCGTAAACGGCCTGGCCGTTCTGCACCTGAATGCCGCCATCAGCGGAGCTGACCACGCTGCCATCAGGCCGGGTCAGGCGCACCTCGGTGATGTTCTGGTCAATTGGCAGGGCCAGGGGCTGGCCGGGGGCCAGTTGGGCCGCTTCGGCCCCGCTCCCTGGTGCCAGGAAGTTGACCAGGTTGGACAGCAGCAGCGGAAAGGCCACCTGCAACGGCAGGTCAGATTCTTGCAGCGCGAAGGCCAGCACCGCTACGCGCCGCCCGTCCCGCTCGCCCGCCACCAGCAGCGGCGCACCGTCACCATCAACCACCACCCGGCCCCAGTTGCCCACCGTGAGCCGAGCCGCCTTCAGCACACTCACCTCGCTCAGACTCACGTTGCGCAGCAGCGGCTCGTCGCCGGGTAGCGGGCGCACCGCTGGGAAATCAAGCGTGCCAGTGACGGAGAAGAACTCGGTGCTACGGGGCGGGTTGATAAAGAAGACGTTGCCGGGTGGCAGCGTGTCGGGCACCACGCCATCGAAGATAGTGACAGGGATTTCGGCCACGGTTTCGGTAAACGTCGTGGTGCTTGTCGGCACAATTTGCGCCTGGAGGCCCGGCAGCAGCGAGAGGCCCGTTTCCAGAAAGCGGTTGCCCGGCGTGACCACCCGGATCGTCGTGGCGTCGTTCACAATGCTCACGGCAACGGCGCGGTTGTCGGTGGGCAGGGCGTCGTCTTCACCCAGGCGCGCTTCCGCCGTTTGCACCTGGGCCGGAATGTCGAAGACGCGGCTGGCCTCGCGGCCCGGCTCCAGCGTCACGTCAAAGGCATTAAAGGGCCGGTCGTCGAGAAATAAATCAACCCGGCGGGTGACGGGGTTGGCCCCGTAATTGGTGGCCTGCACAAACAGCGTCTGGCCGCCCGCCGAAGGTTGCAGCGACAGGGCGCTTATGGCCACATTAGTGTCGGTATTGCCAATGGGGAAGTAGCGCACCGTGGCGGGCACGCGCACATCGGCGGGGAAGGAAACATTGCCGTCGGAGATGATCGCCACTTCGCTTTGTTCTTCGCGTGCCGCCAGGGCCGAGGCCAGCGTGAGGGCCTGCGACAGATCGCTGCCGCCGCCGTTGCGCAGCTCAATCGCGCTGATGGCACTACGCAGCTCGCGCCGGTCAGACGATGAGGCGGCGGGCACTTCCATCTGACCGCCCGCAGCGATGACGGTGGCCCGGCCATCGTCGGGCAACTGGTCAACCAGGGTAATCGCCTGGGTCTTAGCCGCTTCCAGGCGGCTCGGCGCAACATCGGTTGCGCCCATGCTGGCCGAGCGGTCAATAATAAGAATCAGGTTGCGGCCCGAAATACCGGTGCTGAACATAAAGGGCCGGGCCAGCGCCAGCACCAGCAGCAAAAGCAGCAGCAGTTGCAGCAGCAGCAAGATGTTGCGGCGCAGCTTCTGCCAGGGGGCGTTGGCCTCTACGTCGCGTACCATGCGCTGCCAGAGGAAGGTGGACGAGACGGTGCGCTCTTCGCGGCGCAACTTGAGAAAGTACATCGCCACAATCAGCGGCCCGATGATGGCGGCCCCAAGCAGGGCGAGTGGAGTGAGAAAGGACATAGGCTTTTCCTGCTGCGTATTGCGTGCTGCGTATTGCGTATGTTGTCTTCCACTATCTAATACGCACGTGGGTGCGACAGTCATGCGCTCACGGACGTTCGTGGAGAAACCAGCGATTCACTGCAAGCAATGAACGAGCGTGGTCGCGGAGCGAGACACCGGGCAAAATGGTTGTACATTCTGCCAGGGCAACCTGTTCCCAGGCAAGCCGAAAGGCGTCTTCGGGCGTTCTCGGCGGTTGTCCGACATAAAATCCAAGCATGGTTGCGTAATGACAGACCAATTCTGCCTGGTAGTCGTCGTGCCATTTTTTGAGAAACTGAATTGTCACTGGCGTACCACCCGTGAGCGAACCATACCAGTGGAGGTATGCCAGCGTATTCCAGCCTTCGGTCACCGGCAGGAGGAGCATCGTTGCTTGAGAATGGTTGGGATCGAACCAGCCCAGATAGCCAGGATCAGGTGGCTCAAGGGCTTTTTCCAGGCCAAATGTTTGAAGTTCCCAGTCGAACAGCCAGCGGTTGAGACTCACTGGAGACTGAATTACTCCTTGATCAACAAGTGCCAGAACCTCTTCTTTGGCTGGACAGCTGCCAAACTGTTGCTGTGTCAATTCCAGTTCAAAGTCAACCCCTTCCGCCAGTTCATCTCGAATCATCGCCTCGCGCTTGACGAGAAATGCCTGCATGTCAGCCTGGGGAACCGCTGCTAGAACGGCATCAGGTGTCACATCTGCGATATGACCTGCTGACACCTCTGCTTCGTACCAATAGGTGCTAAAGAATGTGCGACCGCCGATCCAATCCTCAACCAACAAAGGATAGCGCCCGGTTTGTTCGACCAGGTTGCGGAATATCTGCCAGACTTCAAACTGCTGTGCAGGAGCAATATCAAGCGCCAGGGCAGTGAACGTAGTCCCGTCAATGGCTAATGTCTCCAGGTCTTCGGCCTCAATCTGATGGGTTTTGAGAAGTTGTGCTAGACCGTTAAGGTTTAACATGCGCTTTCTCCAAACCCTCCGTGCCCGCTGTGGAAACCACAAACGGCCCCGCTCCCGCCTCCACCAGCGCCCGTAGCTCGTCGAGGGCGGCCATGGCCGCATGGTGGGCCAGCGGCTCCAGCCGTTCCAGGTCGCGGGCGGCGTACTCGTCCTCGTCTAGCAGCAGAAACGTGCGGCGGTCGGGCGACACAAACACGTCTAGTTCCAGGTCTTCCGACTCAATCAGCCCGTCGTGAAACATGGTCGGGCGGGTGACGTTGCAGTACCAGCCCTTCAAGGCTCCATCGCTGCGGCGCATCTCATACACGTTGTACCAGCGGTCGCTGTAGAAGTGTTCGTAAAATCGGTCGCCCGGCGCAAAGGTGACATAGCCCAGGTCAAGCAGTGGCCGCGTCCATTCGGCCAGCACCAGCATGTGAGTTGCGCTTCGGCTCAGCACCTCCGCCTGGTACGTGATGACCTGACGTTTCAGGGGTTTAATGAGGCGAACGTTGATCATCATCGTGTCATCACCAGGCATCTGGAGCACGAAAGCCGCGAAAGGCCACGAAAGCCGCGAAAGGCCACGAAAGGCGCGAACGTAGGAGTCTTTCGCGTTTTTCACGCGATTTCGTGCCGTTCGTGTTCCAAAACCCTCTGTGCCCTCTGTGGCAAGCCTAGCGTAGCACGCCCCGCTGCCGCATCTGCGCTAGCACAAACTCTTCCACCGGCTCCGAGGTGTCGGCGAAGAGGTAGTTGATGCCGCGCCCGTGGCAGAAGTTCTCCACCTCGCCCAGCCAGTTGTCCAGGTTCTGGCGGTAGCGCCGCAGCGTTTCCAGGTCGGCGGAAATTTCCACCGGCGAGCCGTCCTCCGTGTCCACCAGCCGAAAATCGCCATCAATCTCCGGCTCAAGCTCCTGGGGTGCCAGCACATGCAGCAGGGTGATTTCAAACGAACGGGACGACAGGGTTTTCAGCGCGTCCTGCCACGACGGGTCGAGCAAATCAGAGCAGAGCAGCAGCGGGCCGGGGTTGCGGGCGGTCTGGATGTAGCGGTGGCAGGTGGCGGCCAGTTTGCCGGAGCCGCCGGGCGTGAGCTTCTGCAAAAAGGCGAAAAGCGGAAACGCGCCCCGCTTGCCCCGTGCGCCCGGTAGTTGCTGGTTGGTGCCCGAGCCAAAGGCCGTCACGGTCACCCGATCCAGGCTGCTGAGGGCGATGTAGCCAAAGGCCCCGGCCAGCTTACGGGCGTAGTGGAGCTTGTTCGGCTCGCCCCAATCCATCGAGGCGCTGGTATCGAGCAGAATGTGGATGGTCAACTCCTCTTCGGCCACATACAGCTTCAAAAAGAAGCGTTCCATGCGGGCGTAGAGGTTCCAATCAATCTGGCGAATGTCGTCGCCGGGGGTGTAGGGGCGAAAGTCGGCGAACTCCACCGAGGCACCCCGGCGCACGCTGCGCCGTTCACCCTGCATCTCACCGGCCATCGGACGGCGCGTCAGCAGCGCCAGCCGGTCGAGCTTGCGCAAAAAGGCCGAGTCGAAAAGTGGATCCATAGCAAATTACGAATAACGAGTTACGAGTTACGAGTTGAACGGAATCCTCGTGAAACATCCAACTCGTAACTCGTAACTCGTAACTCGACTACTCCTCTTTCACGCTTTCCAGCATGCCCTTGATCACGTCGTCGGGGTTGACGCCTTCGGCCTGGGCCTCGAAGTTGAGCACGCAGCGGTGGCGCAGGGCAGGCAGGGCGGCGGCTTTAAGGTCGGCAAAGGCCACGTTGAAGCGCCCATCCAGCAGGGCCATAATTTTGCCCGCCAGAATCAGGGCTTGCATGCCACGGGGCGACGCGCCGTAACGCACATACTGCTTGGTGATGGCCGGAGCTTCCTTCGCTTCCGGGTGGCTCGCGGTGATGAGGCGGGCGGCGTAGGCCAGCACATGGCTGGCAATGGGCACGGTGCGAGCGAGATCCTGCATGTCCTTGATTAGCTCGCCACTGGCGATTTTGCGCGTCTGCGGCGGGCGGGAACCAGTGGTGCGGCTGGCAATCTCCACCAGTTCGGCTGCGGTGGGGAAGGTCACGTTGATTTTGAAGAAAAAGCGGTCAAGCTGCGCTTCCGGCAGTGGGTAGGTGCCTTCCATTTCCAGCGGGTTCTGGGTGGCCAGCACAAAGAAGGGCGCTTGCAATTTGTGGATGGTTTTGGCCACCGTCACGGTGCGCTCCTGCATGGCTTCCAGCAGGGCGCTCTGGGTTTTGGGCGTGGCCCGGTTAATTTCGTCGGCCAGCACCATGTTGGCAAAGATCGGCCCCGGCTCGAAGCGAAAGGCCTTGTGGCCACGGTCGTCTTCGCTGATCAGCGTGGTGCCGATGATGTCGGCGGGCATCAGGTCGGGGGTGAACTGAATGCGACTGAAACCACAGTCAATCACGTCGGCCAGGGTACGCACCAGGGTGGTTTTAGCCAGGCCCGGCACGCCTTCCAGCAGGGCGTTGCCGCCCGCCAGCAGCGTCACCACCGTCTGGCGGATGAGTTCGCGCTGGCCCACAATCACCTGGCTGACTTCGGCTTCAATCGCCTGGGCCCGCTGGCGAAACTCTTCTGGACTCACACGGGGCGGGGCGGGCGCGGGCGGGGCTGCGGGAATGGGCTGCTGTTGGGGCGTTCCGGCGGGCTGGTTTATCATGTAAAACTCCTGCTGAGGTGGCACAGCCAGGGCACCACCGGACGATTAGACGAAGAATTGGCGAACGGGAGCAGCAAAGGTGGGCAACAGCGGTGAAGTGAGTTCATCATCGGCGAGCAGTGTGGCAACCAGGCGCAGGGTGGCCTTCTCCCGGCGGTGAATCTCGACTTGCTGCAAGCGCCAGTCCACAATCCAGTATTCCTGCACTCCACGGGCGGCGTATAGCTTTAGCTTGGCTTCACAGTCGCGCCGTTCGTTCTCCGCGCCAAGCGAAAGCACTTCCACCACCAGTTCCGGCGCACCCGTCAGGTGGCCAGCGCTGTCCATCAGCACTGCCAGGCGCTGGTGGCTAGCCCAGACAACATCCGGCACCACATTGTCTTCATCACCAAAAATGATACCTGGACTCAGGCTAGCCCGTCCCAAATTACTTTGCCGTGACCATACACTCAAGGCACTATAAATCTCTCCGCATGTCGTCTGGTGGTGCCAATGTGGTGACTTCGACACCAACAACTCCCCATCAATAATCTCGTAGCGCAGGCCGTTATCGGGAAGCAGCATCAGGTCAGAGGTTGTCCAGCGCACTCGCTCTTCAACTATGTTGCTCATGGGTGTCACCTGGAACGTGTTTCTGCTTAACGAACCGTAGTGCGGACTTCAATCCGTGAGATAACCCTAAACGTGGACTGAAGTCCGCACTACGTGCCGTTACGCCTACCGCTGATTATTGCCTGGTTCAAGTTGTGAGAAGTAGTCGCGTACAAAATCCTTCAGGTGGGGCGGGATGTAACCTCGATCCAGGGCCTCGCTGGCCGAGCGGGAATACTCCGGGTAGGCCTGCTCATAGGGCACCATCGAGGAGTTGTTCGCGCCCGGCAGCGTGCTCTGGCCTTGCTGCACCTGGGTCTGGCCGCCCTGGCCTTGCTGCCCCTGCACCGACTCGTTGCGGCCCTGCTGACCCGACGGGCGGAAGGGTTGGTAGATCATGTCGCGGCTGCCGTTGCCCTGACCCTGGCCTTGCCCCGCCTGGTTCGGGTTCACATTAGATTGGGAGTTGCTCTGTCCCTGGCCCATGTTGGGTGAGTTGGAACCACCGCCGCCCTGGGGATTCTGGCCCTGGCCCTGACCCTGACCCTGCTGCTGACCCTGGCCTTGCTGCTGGCCCTGGCCCTGGCCTTGCTGCTGACCCTGGCCTTGCTGCTGGCCCTGGCCTTGCTGCTGGCCCTGGCCTTGCTGCTGGCCTTGACCCTGCTGCTGGCCCTGGCCTTGCTGCTGACCCTGGCCTTGCTGCTGACCCTGGCCTTGCTGCTGACCCTGACCCTGCTGCTGGCCCTGGCCTTGCTGCTGACCCTGGCCTTGCTGGCCCTGTTGCTGCTGCTGACCGGCCTGGGCGACCTGCTGGCGAGCGTTCTGGATTTGCGAAAGAGACTGCTGCACCGCCTGCTGGTTGGCCTGGGCCTGCTGGGCCGCCTGCGCGTTCTGGGCTGCTTGCTGGAGCTGCTGGGACGCCTGCTGGGTGTCGCCGCTGCGCAGAGATTGGGCCGCGTTGGCCAGGTTCTGGGCCGTCTGCGGGTCGGCGTTGGCCATTTGAGCCGCCTGCTGGGCTAGCTGGTCAGCGGCTTGCTGGCGCTGCTCCGGCGTCATGCTGTCAAGCCGTTCGGCCAGTTGCTGAAGCTGCGATGCGGCGTCGGCCAGGCTGGGGCGCTGGGTCGGCTGTTCACCAGCCAGGCTCTGGAGGTTGCGGGCCATCTGCTCCAGCGCCGCCCGCTGGGCATCGGCCCGCTGGTCAAGCTGCTGTTGCAGGCGGGCCTCGGTGTTGGAAAGGTCGGCCAGCGCATCCTGGCGGTCGCCCTGGTTCTGGCGCAGGGCTTCTTCTAGCTGGGCCAGTTGGGCTTCCAGGGCCTGGCGCTGCTCTGCGGTCAATTCACTGTTCTGGGCCAGCTGCTCGCGCTGCTCGGCGATCTGCTGCGCCACCTGCTCCAGCGTCTGCTGCACCGCCTGCTGCTCGGCCAGCACCCGGTCTTGCGGATTGGGCAGGGTGAGCAGAGCCGCCAGCAGCACCAGCGGCACCAGCGCCCACAGTAGCGGCTTGCGCTCAATCCGCAGGGGCAGCTGGCGCGGGTTCAGGTTGCTGGCCACCGCACCGGCATCGGCCTGTTGCATGCCTCTCAACGGGTTGTCAATCTTGCTGTCGTGCAGCTCCAGGGCTGTGGCCAACCGTTCGCGCAGGCCCAGGGTTGAATCTACCCGTTGGGCGATGCGGCGCAGCGGCAGGGGCCGAAAGAAGAGGTAGCCCAGCACCGCCAGCACCCACAGCAACAGCGGCAGAAAGACCCACATGCGCAAATTCGCAATCGGGGTGAGCCAGCCCACCGCCGCCACCAGGGCCGATGCCGCTACACCAATCCAGAGCGTGCGGCTGGCTACCAGCAGTGTGTCGCCCAGGCGCATGCGTGTGCCCATGGGGCCAAGCTGGCGACGAACAAGATCATACGAGTTGAGCATTTGAGCCATGTATGCGACCTCTATGAAGGTAATCCGTGCTGCGTAATCCGTAATTCAGCATCTATGCTCGGCAATGAACACCAGTGCTTTTTACGCAATACGCAGTACGCAGTACGTAGTGCTAAGTCTCACCCTTCCCGCTTCCACACGTGTCGTTCAACGGTCTGTTTGGTGAGATTACCCTGCTCCCACACCTCCACCACCCGCTGGCTGATGATAGTGACCACGCTGTTCGCGGTGCTGCTGGGCACAATGCTGCGGCTGGGCTGGTTCTGGGTCGGCACAATCTGTTGTTGGGCAACTGGCTGCGGCATATTGATCTGGGTGACACGGCGACGGAGCCATGCCATGCCTGCTTCTGCTGCCAGCGCTGCCAGGCTCAGGGCCACCGTTTGCCCGACCTGCTTAATCTGCTGCATGGGAATCTCGCGCCCGGCAATGGTGATGCTAGTTTCTTGACGGGGCACAAGTTCGTTTCGTTCCAATGTTGCGCCACACTGGCCACAAAATCGGTTCTCAAGTGGATTCCCTTGCTGGCACTGGGGGCAAATACGCTCAACCATAGGTTTGCCTCGCGGGGGTTACAAGTGTAGTGTTATCTGAACGACGGGAACATGAACACGATATAGCAGGTTCATGTTATCAGTATAACACTGTGAACAACAGGGGTCAACGGCAGTTCTGCTTGTTTCACGGCCGGGCATGGTTGTGCTGGCTCACCCTGACCACATGGATAGCACGAGTCGCGCCAGGCTCAACAAGCCTTTATAAAGCGTGAAACGTGAAACCTGGCCTCGATACGCCAGGTTTCACGTTTCTGCTGTGGAACACAGATTGTTTGCGGGAGTTAGCGTGGTGCGCCCGCACCGCTGGTAGCTGCTACTCCCTCGCCCACGGTGGCGTAGATGGCCGCCGCTTCTAGCCGCAGCCCGGCCTGGCTAAGCGCCTGGGCAAAGGCGGGCTGAATGCCGGTGCAGATTGTCTGGGCACCGAGCAGCCGTAGGGCGCGGGTGGTGTCGGTAAGGTAGCGAATGGTCTCGGCGTCGGGGGTGGTCAGGCCGGTGCAGTCGAGGATGACGGTGTGGGCACGCTGCTGCTCCACTGCTGTCAGCAGGGTTTTGCTCAGGTGCCGGGCGCGCTCGTTATCAATCGCGCCCATCAGCGGCAGCAGCAGCACGCCATCGTTGAGTGGAATGGTTGGTACCGACAGCACGCGCACCGTTTCCAGCAGTTGTTGCTGGGCCGCGTTGGCGGCTTCCAATGTTGCGGCCCGCTCACGCAGCTGCTGTTGCTGGGCTTCCACCGCCTCGGTCATACTGTTGAAGGAGCGGGCCAGGATGCCGATCTCATCGCCAGAGTTGATGTTGATTTCGCGGCGGGCTTCACCTGCGGCCATGGCTGCTGTCGCCGCCGTGAGCTGGCGAATGGGCCGCACCACCACAGCGTAGACGCCCCATAGGAGCAGGCCTACAAAGAGCGTGATCGCTGTCGTCAGCGCCGCCGGGATGATCAGCGGGTTGCTTTGAGCTGCGGTCACCACTTCTTGCTGGTCGTTGGCGATGATCTGCCGCAAGGGGGCAAGATTCTGCTCCAGGCTGGCATTCAGCCGTTGCATCGCTTCCAGCTCGCGCACAAGCTCCGCACTGTCGAGCCTATTCCGTTGGAGCGTTATCCGGCGGGCCTGGCTGATCATTCCTTCCAGGCTTGCTTCGATTCGATCCAGCCCGCTCTGGCGACCATCAACCGTCTGGTTGAAGCGGGGCGCAGTGGCGCGCAGGCGTTGCAACTGCTGCCGAGCGCTGGTGATGTGTTGTTCCAGCTCTGTTGCAATCTCCATCAATACGACTGCTCGGCCAGTGGCGGCGTAGAGAGTGGTGTGTTCCGCAATGCGGGCCGAATCAAGCTCAAGTTGGTCTAGCGCCTGCATCTGCGGCAGCGACTCATTGGCGAGGCGCAGGGTGTTGGCACGGTAGTTTTGAAGCTGAGCCTGGGAGATAAAAAAGGCAATAAGGTGAAGCCCGAAAAGCAACAACACCACCGCTGCTACTTTTTGCCCGACTGAGAACCGCATGGTGGAAGCCTTTCCCGAAGAGTGTGGTTGTTTGAGTCTGATCTTTTGTTGTTCGCACAACAGCACAACGCCGTTATGCGCGGCTTCTGCGCCAGGATTATGGGTTGACCTGAGCGCCCCAGACTTTAGGGGCGACCTTCTCGGCGTTGTGGTGGCTAAAGAGCAGGCCCCGAATGGTTTCGCTGGAGGTGGCTGGCTTTTCGCCTCGGGCAGCCTTAATCGCCACTTCGGCGGCCCGCATGCCCATCACGTCGGCCAGGGTGGCAACATTGGCCGAAACCGTACCATCAACGGTTTTGCTGTAGCCAAAAGGGTCGCCGTCAATCGAGACGATTTTGATGTGCCCCGGTGCGCCAAATTCAGCCATGCGGTTGGCGGCCTCCAGGCTGGTCAACACCGAAGGCAGCAGGTAGTCGGAAGGCGAGAAGATGGCGTTCAGATCGCTGTGCTGCTGGAGCGCCGCCGCCGTTGCTTCCTGGGCCTTTTCGGGCTTCCAGTCGGTCTGGGCTTCCTGCACAATGGTGATGTTGGGCCAGTTGGCGATCTCATCCTGAAAACCCCGGTTGCGCTCCACCGCGTTCACGTCGCTCAATGCCCCCACCAGCACCAGCACCTTCAGGTCGCGGCGTTGGGCTGCGGCGGTGTGGGCCAGATACTGGGCCGAAGCCTGGCCGTCGCTGTAGGGGTCGGTGCCCACATGGAACAGCACGTCCGCATCCGGGTTGGCCGAACGATCCAGCGTGACAAAGGGCACGCCAGCGGCATTGGCCTTCTGCACCGCGCTGACGATCACGTCTTTGTCCTGGGGAATGGCAATAATCGCATCAACCTTCTTCGTCAGTAGCTCTTCAATCTGGCTTACCTGGCGCTGGGCGTCGCTGTCGGCGACCGCAAACTCAATGGTAGCGCCCATCTCCTTTGCTTTGGCCTCAATCGCCACTCTTTCGGCCTGGCGGATGTTGTTCAGAATGTCGAACGATACGCCAATGGTCACGGGTGCATTAGCGTCGCGGGCGGCGGGCGGCGGGGTGGGAGCAGCAGGTGCGCCGGGAGCGGCACAGGCGGCCAGCACCAGGGCGCTGAGGGCGAGTACGAGCATGCGACGAATGGCGGAACGAAGTGGCATCTCAGGCTCCTGTTGTAATGTGGGTAACGATGATATGACTACCAGTATGTTAGAACCAGGCTTACCTTACCAGGGCTATATTACCATTTTGTAACCAGAAAATGCGCCGGTGGTGAGAACCGAGAACCGAGAACCGAGAACCGTTGCTAGTTGGCAGTGTGAATTTACGCAATACGCAGTACGCAGTACGCAGGACGCAATACG
>JALONX010000762.1 GCA_025454695.1 Chloroflexaceae bacterium | reverse complement strand
TTCATAGTAAAATTGACAATTGACGATTTACAATTTACGATTGCACAGGTGAGTCTGTACGTGCGATTGCAAAGAGGATTGGTAGCGTTCGTTTCCTGGCAACATTATAATCGCACCCAGAACGGTCACTCACAGCTGCGACTGTTAGACCTAAACATCCGCAGATTACACAGATTACGCAGCTTGGCTTGTTTTCACAACCATGTGTTCCGCTCGGTAATTACCGTTCCTGCTCCTGAACCTGTCAAAGGAGCAATCGTCAATCGCTAATCCGCCTGCCCTGCTCCTCGTCAAGCTCGGAAACCGCTTGTCGAAGGGTCAATCGTCAATCATATGCTTAATCAACGTCCGTTGTTACCACTCTTGCCCGTTTCGCCCATCTTGCTGCCCTGGCGCGGCCACCAGATCGCCCACTATTGTGATGGAAGCGGTGAGCCGCTGTTGCTGCTGCACAGCATCAATGCCGCTGCCTCGGCCTATGAAATGTACGAGCCGTTTGTGCGGCTGCGCTCGGATTTTGAGACTCACGCCCTGGATTTGCTGGGCTACGGCAATTCCGACCGGCCCGCCCGCCGTTACAATGCGGAGGATTATATCTCCAACCTGGGCACGGTGCTGACCCACATTGGCAAGCCGACCACGCTGGTGGCCAGTTCGCTGGGGGCAGCCTATGCCGTTGCCGCCGCTGACCGCTGGCCAGAACTGGTGCGGCGGCTGGTGCTGATCTGCCCGGTGGGTATTTCGCAGCTGGCTGACCCGCCAGGAGCCTTTGGTGAAGCCTTCTACCGGGTGTTGCGGGGGCCAGTGGGCAAGCCCTTTTTTGCCCTGCTCACCACCCGCATCGGCACACGCTTCTTTCTCTGGCAGCAGGGCTACGCTCGCCTGTCAAGCGTTACCGATGAGGTGGTAGACAACTATTATCGCACCAGCCACCAGCCCGGTGCGCCCTATGCGCCCTACTGCTTTCTTTCAGGCTTGCTCAACTGCCAGATTGGCGAGGCGTTCAGGCGGCTCACGCAGCCCATTCTGCTGGTGTGGGGCCGCAAAGCGATGACCACGCCCGTGTCGAAGGCGGGCGAGTTTCAGGCTCGCAATTCCCGTGCCAGGCTGGCGGTGATGGAAGGAGTCTCCATGCTGGTGCAGGCCGAAGCGCCGGACGAGTTCACACGGCTGGTGCGGGGGTTTGTGGCGGAGGGGTAGAGTAGGATGCACAGTGTGAGCCGTTTGAAATATGGCTTATGCAAGCGGGCTATGTACAATTTTCGTCATGGTACAATATGATCTAGCATTGGCTTCCGTCTCTGTTGAAGGGAACATCACGACGATGGCAGTTTTAGAAACGCTTGTGGCTACACCACCACCCCTTGCTCGTGATAGTGACGACGTGGTTCGCGTTGCTGGAACACGGGTGCGTTTAGAAACCGTCCTGACCGCATTTCAACAGGGCAGCACCCCGGAGACTATTGCTGATAAATATCCGGTTTTACAGCTTGCCGATATCTATGCGGTCATCACCTACTATCTGCAACACCAGCCGGATGTTGAGGTGTATCTTGCCCAACGCCGCCAGCAGATCGTTGACGCGGAACGCGAGATTGCTGAGCGTTTCCCACACGCTGGTGTTCGCGCACGGCTACTGGCTCGCCGTGCGGGGCGTGCATGAACGTGGCAATACGCTGGTTAGCGGACGAGGATTTTGACTCCGACATTGTGCGTGGGGTACTTCGGCTTCTTCCAACACTTGATTTGGACTGTGCTAGCACCGTGGAGCTTAGGCCACAGCAAACCCGGTACGCTAGCCGCTGCGCTATAGAAGCCCAGGACAGACGCCAACTCACTACCAGATGGTCGTCACAATCGCTGACCGTATTTTCCGATCCCGGCTAACGATTGGTACTCCAAGATGCAGCCCGGTGGCGGCAACAATTCGGTCGGGCAATTCTGGCACCTGCGAGCGATCAATACGCTGCATCGCTTGCACGACCCAACGATCGAGAGGCACTTCGACCAGGGTAGCATCAACTCGATTGAGGGCAGCCAGAATGCGGCCAAAAGCTGTGCTATCAATCCGCCCTTTCTCGGTGAGGTAAACCACCTCAGCCAGGACAATTGAGGAAATGGCGATCTGTTCGCCCGCAGCATCAGTTGCATCCAGGAGGTTGGTGGCAGTTACTGAGAGGCGGGTATCGTTATAGAGATACCAGAGTATAGTATGGGTGTCGGCAACAACGCGAATAGTCATGATGCCTCATTCGCAAAAGTTGCCCACATCTCATGTTGAACAGCAGAAATATCGTCGTCTGACGGTGCAGAACCCAAATCATGGAGGAGTCCACGCAGAGATGAACGTACTGCGTTACCACCTGTACGTGCAGGAGTAAGCACATGTTCGATGCTCGGCGCAAGTTGTGCAATTAAGCGAGCTTGATCTACTGGGCGTAAGCGGCGAGCCAGGGCTAATACCTGATCAAGTGTTACATCTGCGATAGTCATCATCTCCTCCGCCCATGTTCAACACTAACACAGTTCCCATTTGCGTATAGAGTAGTATAGCACACATCTATGTGCAAGGTTAGTACATATAAACTAATGTAGATTGTTTGCGTATCAATCTTCCCCCACCTCCTCCAACTCCAGCGACGCGAAGCGCACGCTGATCGGGCGCAGGTCGCCGTTGTTTTCCAGGGCCTGGCCGCTGGTGGGCGGCTCGGCGCTGCGCAGTGAAAGCAGCGTGCGCCCGGCGGGCAGTGCCAGCAGCACGGTGTAGCGTCGTTCGCCGGGCTGCAGCGGTAGCTCAAGCTGTTGCTGTGGGCTGCTAAGTAGTAGGCGGCGTGGCCCGCCCGCCGGGAGCGCCCGAAAGCTCAGGCGGTAGACTCCGGCCTGGGGCGCGAACAGCCCAAGCTCGGCGCTTTCGCCCAGCCAGCGGTGGCGTGTTGTTTCTCCCACTTCAACATCGCCCCAGCCCTGGCGGATTTGAATCACCGGTTGGGATAGCGCATCGGGTACACGGTAGGCGACCAGCCAGTCGTCTTCGTAGGCTGGTTCGGCCAGGCCCAGCCCCTGCTCCACCATGCGGCGAAAGGCTGGGAGTTCCTCCGGCTCCAGGTTCAGTGGGCCAAGCGGCTGCTGCTTGTAGCCAATAATGTAGTCGTAGCCGATGGTGTTGAGCGCCCCCGGCCAGCCGCCCCGTTCCTCTACGATGTCGCTGTTCAATTGCCCGGCCCGCAGGTCACGCAGCACCGGCAGCCCCAGCTGCGGTTGGGGGTAGCGCCGCGAATGGTAGCCGCCGCTGATCGGGCGACCATGCACCGTCTGGAAGAGCATGCGTTCGGCGTCGCGGTAGGGCACATCGTCGTGGAAGGGGTATTCGAGCAGGGCACCCGCGCCGGGGGGCAGGCTGGACAGAAAGGGCGGAATGGTCGGCTGCCTGGTAGCCATTGGCACGGCCAGGTAATCTACCACCAGCAACGCCAGCAGACTCAGAAACAGGGCCACATGGTGCCACACTGCCATGTGGGGGCGGCGTTGAGCGAGCCACCCAACAAGGGTTTTTACGCCAAAGGCCACCATCACCGCCAGGCAGAGGAAGACCATCACCGCGAAACGGTCG
>JALONX010000761.1 GCA_025454695.1 Chloroflexaceae bacterium | reverse complement strand
ACTCGACGTGCGCATGGTGCTGACTCCCAACGGCGGCGCAGTTGCCACCTGGGGTTCCTCGGGCCTGGGCCTGATCATCGGCCATGAAGCCTTGCAAAAGGGCTTTCACGAGGCGCTGTGGAATGCGCCCCGTGGCACGGCAACGCTCGGGAGCCTGGCGCTCGGCGGCTACCGCCAGCTCTTCACCGGCAACCTGAACTGCTGCCAGGACTCGCTGCGCACCTTCCTGCTGCTGGGCGACCCGCTGATGCCCGCTCGCGTGTTCCCAGTGCCTACGGTGTATCTGCCATTGGTGCGACGGTGACGGAGCTAGCCACAGCGGCACAGAGAACACAGAGGGCAGAACCGAGAACCGAGAACCGAGCCTGCCCCGAGTGCAGCCGAGGGGAACCGATTGTGAAGTTGTGGGGGTCGCCGGGTTGTGGGAGTCGATTCAGATTACGCAGCACGCATCACGCAGTACGGTTCACGTTTCACATTTCACGGTTCACATCGAGATTCGCACTGTCAACAATCGGGAGTTGGTAACGGCGATTGCACTGCTGTCGCCCGCGAACAAGCGCCCCAGACTCGATGGCGCTGACGCCTACGAGAAGAAGCGCCAGGAAATTTTTTTCCAGCACGGCCCACCTGATGGAAATTGATCTGCTACGCAATGGCAGGCGGCCCCAAGTGGCCCGCCCGCTGCCCTCCAACCCCTATTTTATCTTTTTGAGCCGCGTGCAGCGCCGCCCGAACTCTCCCCCGAAGACGCCGCCACCCTCGACGCCCATTTGCGCGAGCGCGGGTTGCGGGGCTAATCCTTACACCTCGATCTCGGCCACTGACTCCACAATGTGCGTTGGGCGGTAGGGGAAACGTTCGACCTCGCTGCGATGGGTGACGCCGGTAAGCACCAGGATGGTTTCCAGGCCGCTTTCGGTGCCGCCGATAATGTCGGTATCCAGGCGGTCGCCCACCATCACCGAGCCTTCCGAATGCACATCCAGCGTGCGCAGGGCCGTGCGCATCATGATCGGGTTGGGCTTGCCAATGAAGTAAGGCTTCACCCCGGTCGCCGTGGCAATGAGGGCGGCGACTGAACCGCAGGCGGGCACCATGCCGCCGTCGCCAGGGCCGGTTACGTCGGGGTTGGTGGCGATAAAGCGGGCACCCGCCGCCACCATGCGCATAGCCAGCGTGATGCGCTCGAAGCTGTAGGCGGTGGTTTCGCCCAGCACCACATATTCCGGCTCGTGGTCTGTGATTATATAACCCACATCGTGCAGGGCGGTGGTGAGTCCGGCTTCACCAATGACATAGGCGGTGCCGTTGGGACGCTGGCTATGCAGAAAATTGGCCGTGGCCAGGGCCGAGGTATAGATCGACTCAACGGGCACGTTCAGCCCCATGCGTTGCAGGCGGGCCTGCAGGTCGCGAGGCGTGTACATCGAATTGTTGGTAAGAATAAGAAAGCGGGCCTGCCGTTCAATCAACCGCCCGATAAATTCGTTTGCACCGGGAACAGGCTGCGAGCCGCGCACCAGCACCCCGTCCATGTCACATAAATAATTCTTTGGCTGCGCCATTGTTCTATTTCTCCCAAACAGAACGCGGACTGAAGTCCGCACTACACCCTCAATATTGATTATACGCTACTGCCTGTGCAACATTTCCCGGTCTACGGGCGTAGATTGAGTGAAGCGAGTGTGAGATGCGCCAGGTTGCGCAAGGAGGACATATGGGTATCATCAGCTGGATCATTTTTGGGGCGATTGCTGGCTGGCTGGCCAGTATCGTTGCCGGAACCAACGAGCGGCAGGGCTGCTTTATGAACATCATCGTCGGCATTGTCGGCGCGTTTCTTGGTGGCTTCGCAATGGAGCTGCTGTTCAACCGTACCGTTGATTGGGGCTTTAACCCTACCAGCTTCATCGTGGCTGTGATCGGCGCGGTGGCCCTGCTTTTCATCACCGGGGCGGCCCGCCGCTCGCGCCGCTAGTTGGTGACAGGATAACCGGATTTACAGGATTGCTCTGAGTCCTTGCACGAGTCGCCGTTCGTTTCTAATTCTGCCTTTTGTTGCGCCGTTCTAGTACTAGACGGCGCTCGTGTTTTTTAAGCGACCGATGTATCTTTACACCAATCAAACTTCACATCAGAATGCTGAGTTGAACAATCGTAAATCGTAAATCCGCCTGCCCTGAGCCTGTCGAAGGGTCAATCGTAAATGGACTAGGTTTGCGTGCCGCGCCGCCGCCCCAGAACTAACCCCACCCCAATCCCCACAATCAGCACGATCCCTGCCGCCAACCAGTTGCCGTTGGTCTGCAACACCAGCAGGGCTAGCACCAGCGGCACAATCGCCGTGAGCAGTGGGCCAATCCCTTCCAGCTGCCGTGTTTCTGGCCCTGCTACGCCCTCCATGCGCTCCGAGTCGCCATAGTTCGAGCCAGCCACGCCCGCGCTGCCGCCCTCGAACACCGCGTCGGGCAGGGGCGCACCGGGAATGGGATGCTCCTGGGCCTCTGTGAGGTAAGCTCCACGCCAGTCGTAATCGAAGTTGGTTTTGGCAATAAAGAGATGGTAGGCTGCCCGTTGCAGGTAGGCCGGGTGACCCGCGCTCAGCAGGGCCAGGTCGTTCATCTCGGCGGTGCTGAAACTGACGCCGGTGCCATCAAGATAGGCTTCCAGCAGCAGCCGCACCTCGGTCGGCGCGAGTGCGCCCAGGGTGAGCACGGCGTAGGGTTCGCTGAGCAACGGCACGCCGGGGCCGCCCGCCGTCACCAGCAGCAGCCCGCGACCAGAGGTGGTGGCACTGCCACGGGCGACGCGGGCCAGCCGTTCCAACAGCAACTCGCCCCAGCCCGCCGCCATGGCTGCATCTACATTGTCGAGCGACAGCAACACCGGGCCATCGCTTTCCAGCAGGGCCACCTCAAGGTCAGTGGAACTGTTACCACGGCTGCCCAGCGCCTGAATAACCAGGCGATAGCAACTTTCGGCGTCGGGCAGTTTGGCCAGGTCGGCGTAGAGCGACTCAAGTTCGGGAATATCCATCACCGCCGAGGCCGATTGAGCCACATGGGTGAGCAGCGAGGATTTGCCGATACCCGGCGCGCCAACAATCAGCACCGGGCGGCTATGTTCCAGCCGCTCGAAGATGAGTGACAGTTCGCGCCAGCGTCCCGCAAAGCGCTCCGGCTCAGTAATGCGGCCACGTTCGGTGAAGGGGTTCATAGCTAGGGATTAAGGGTTAAGGGTTAAGGGTTAACTACATTGCATTTCAATGAATGGCATTGTGTATAACCCCTAACCCTTAACCCTTAATTCAGGTGCCAGCGCTCGATGTTCCAAAAATACATGGGTGTGTTCAGGTTCACCGGCCCATCAAGCGTGGTGATGCTGGTGTTGAGCGCCACGGGCAGCCGGTCGGCCCAGAGAAACAGATACGGGCGCAGTTCAGCGATGCGGGCCTGCGTCTGGCGGATGGCGGCGCTACGGGCGTCGAGGTCGTAGAGCTGGCGGGCAGCCTGGGCCTGGTTGTCGTAGGCGCTGTCGCTAAAGCCCACGAAGTTGCGCGTCACCCTGGTGTCGGCCAGCCCCTGGTTGATCTGGCTGGAATGGAACAGG